>NZ_JBHJUK010000187.1:3529-14216 GCF_042266225.1 Kitasatospora sp. NPDC056181 | reverse complement strand
CGACCTCCGGTGGAGGCGGCGGCGCCGCGTACTACGCCAAGTGCGCCGCGGCCCGGGCGGCCGGGGTCGCCCCGCTGCACCGGGGCGACCCCGGGTACCGCGCGGGGCTCGACCGCGACAACGACGGCGTCGCCTGCGAGTGACCGGTGCCGGGGGGCGGGGCGGCGCGGGCCCTACCGCCCCGCCCCGGTCTCCAGGTTGTGGGTCATCCGTTCCAGGGCGGCGACGGCGGTGCGGTACTCCTCCGGGGAGATGCCGGTCGTCGCCAGGGCGCGGAAGGCGTCGACGCGGGCGGCGACGCCGGTGAGGCGTGCGCGGCCGTTCCCGGTGAGGGCGAGGCGGGCCGGGGCCGGGCGGGTCGCCCAGCCGTCGGCGAGGACGGCCGTGATGGCGGCGGTCAGGTCGGCGGCGTCGGCGTTGGCGGCGAGCACGGTCAGGACGGTGGTGTCGGTGGCCTGCGGGTCGTCCTGGACGACGTTGAGGACCTGCCAGGCGAGCCGGGTGAGGCCGAACTCGGCCAGCACGGCGTTCATGCGGCCGGTGAGGGCCTGGTCGGTGCGGTTGAGCCAGTAGCCGATCGGCTTCATGCGGTGCTCCCGAGGGGCGGGTCGGCTCAGCGCGCGGTGGGGAAGGCGGCGGCGTTCTCGCGAGCCCACTGCCGGTACGAGCGGGCGGGGCGGCCGAGCAGGGTTTCGGTGGTGTCGGCGATGACGGCGGGGCCGTGCCGGTCGGCGGCCTGCCACAGGTCGAGCAGCGAGCAGACCATCGGCGCGGGCATGTGCCGGCCCATCTCCTGCTCGGCCTCGGCGCGGGTGATGTGCTCGACCTCGATCCCGCGGCCGAGGGTGTCGGCGAGGACGGCGAGCTGCTCGCGGAAGGTGAGTGACTCGGCCCCGGTCAGGGTGACGGCGCGGCCGGTGAGGGAGTCGCCGGTCAGGGCGGCGACGGCGATGTCGGCGATGTCCTCGGGGTGGATCGGCGCGATGTGCGCGTCGGGGTAGGCGAGCCGGACCGGCGTCGAGTTGCCGATGGACCAGGCCCAGCCGAGGGAGTTGCTGGCGAAGGCGTCCGGGCGCAGGAGGGTGCAGGTGAGCGCGGAGCCGGCGAGCGCCTGCTCGACGAGGAGGCTGTGGCTCGCGAGCGGGTCGTTCGCCGCGTCCGGGCCGAGGACCGAGGACGAGGAGAGCAGGACGACGTGCCCGACACCGGCGGCCTCGGCGGCCTCGACCAGCTCGTGGATGCCGGCGGGCTGCGGGTAGAGGAAGACCTGGCGGACGCCGCGCAGGGCGGCGGTGAACGTTTCGGGCCGGTCGAGGGCGAGTTCGGCGACCTCGACGCCGGCCGGGACGGTCAGGTGGGCGGGGTCGGCGCTGGCGGCGCGGACGGTGTGGCCGGCGGCGTGCAGGCGGTCGATGACGGCGCGGCCGACCTTGCCGCGGGCGCCGGTGACGAGGATGGTCATGGGATGCTCCGTTCGTTGCTGAAGACATATGCATGCTTACATGCATGCGTTTTCACGTCAACACATGTCTTCGAACGGTCATCCAGTTACGATGGGGTCATGACGAAGCACGAGCCGGGAACGGCGGACGAGCTGCTGGACGCGGTGGGCCCGGCCTTCGGGAAGCTGCGGCGCTCCTCCCTCCTGGAGGTCGAGAACCCGATCGCCCAGAAGGACCTCGGTCGCACCCTGGTCCTGAACATCGTCCTGGAGGCCGAGCAGGACGAGGCCCGCGAGGTCACCGTCGGCGCGGTGGCGGAACACCTGGGCGTCGACCCGTCGGTGGCCAGCCGCATGGTGACCGACTCCATCACCGCCGGCTACCTGATCCGTGCCGCCTCCCAGCAGGACGGTCGCCGCACCGTCCTCCATCTCAGCCCCGCCGGGCGGGACCTGATGGCGCGCTTCCGGCGGCACCAGCGCTCCGCCTTCGAGCAGGTCACCGAGGGGTGGACCGAGCGCGAACGCCTGGAGTTCGCCCGTCTCATGCTCAAGTACGTCGCAGCCCAGGAGGAGCTGCGCCACCGGGCCGCGGGCGGCCGGGAGGCCGGCCGTTGAGCCGTCCGTGACCCGGTGGCGCAGGGCGGGGGCCGGGGCGGCCCGGCCTCAGCGGGCCCGGTGGGCGGCGATGAGCTCCGCGTAGCGGTGGCCGCTGGTCTTGACCGTCCTGCGCTGGGTGGCGTAGTCGACGTGGACGAGGCCGAACCGCTTGTCGTAGCCGTACGCCCACTCGAAGTTGTCCAGCAGCGACCAGGCGAAGTATCCGGCCGGCGGGGCGCCCTGGGCGGCGGCGCGGGCGCAGGCGGCGAGGTGCTGTTCGAGGTAGGCGGTGCGCTCGGGGTCGTGGACGGTGCCGTCGGGGGCGACGGTGTCGTGGTAGGCGGCGCCGTTCTCGGTGACGTAGATCCGCCGGACGCCGTACTCGTGGGTGAGGCGCAGCAGCAGTTCTTCGAGGCCGGGGGCGTGCACCTCCCACGGCATCGCGGTGTGCCCGGGGTTGGGGCCGGGCAGCTGGCGGAAGTGCGGGGCGGGGCCGGCCGGGTCGTCGGCGACGATCTGGCGGAAGTAGTAGTTGAGGCCGAGCCAGTCGAGCGGGGCCGCGATGAGGTCGAGGTCGCCGTCGCGCAGCGGCAGGTCGACGCCGTAGACCTCCTGCATGTCCTTTGGGTAGCCGCGGCCGAGGACGGGGTCGAGCCACCACCGGTTGACGTGGCCGTCGGCGCGGACGGCGGCGGCCCGGTCGGCCTCCGAGTCGGTGGCGGGCTGCACCGGGCTGAGGTTGTTGACGATGCCGATCCGCGCGCCGGCGACGGTCTCCCGCAGCACCTGGACGGCCAGGCCGTGGGCGAGGTGCAGGTGGCAGGAGGCGCGGACGGCGGCGGTGAGGTCGGTCAGGCCGGGGGCCATCGCGCCGTCGAGGTGGCCGATCCAGGCGGAGCAGAGCGGCTCGTTGAGCGTCGCCCAGTCGGTGACGCGGTCGCCGAGGCGGGCGGCGACCACGGCGGTGTACTCGGCGAAGCGTTCGGCGGTCTCGCGGACGGGCCAGCCGCCGCGGTCCTGCTGGGCCTGCGGGAGGTCCCAGTGGTAGAGGGTGGGGAACGGCCGGACGCCGGCGGCGAGCAGGGCGTCGACCAGGCGGTCGTAGAAGTCGAGCCCGGCCGGGTTGACCCGGCCGTCGGCGTGCGGGACGACGCGGGGCCAGGCGATCGAGAACCGGTAGGCGCCGAGGCCGAGCCGGCGCATCAGCGCGATGTCCTCGGGCCAGCGTCGGTAGTGGTCGCAGGCGGTGTCGCCGGTGTCGCCGCCGGCGACCTTGCCGGGGGTGTGGGAGAAGGTGTCCCAGATGGAGGGGGCGCGGCCGTCGGCGTGCACCGCCCCCTCGATCTGGTAGGCGGCGGTGGCCGCGCCCCAGAGGAAGTCGTCGGGCAGGGGGCTCAGCGCGCTGAGGGGGGTCACGAGGGGGCCTTTCGGGAGCGGGGCGGGAGCGGGCGGTCAGGTGGTGGACCGGGCGGTCACGTGACGGACCGGGCGGTCACGTGACGGAGCGGCCGGTCACGTGACGGAGCGGGCGGTCACTTGACGGCGCCGGCGGTGAGCCCGGCGACGAGGTAGCGCTGGAGCAGCAGGAAGCCGGCGACGACGGGCACGCTGACCACGAGTGAGGCGGCCATCACCTGGTTCCAGTACACGTCGTTGAGCGTGGCGTAGCCCTGGAGGCCGACGGCGAGGGTCCGGGTCTCGTCGTTGGTGAGGACGGAGGCGAAGAGCACCTCGCCCCAGGCGGTCATGAAGGCGTACACCGCCACCGCGACGATGCCGGGGACGGCGGCCGGGACGATGATCCGGACCAGGGCCCGGAGCGGACCGCAGCCGTCGACCAGGGCGGCCTCGTCGAGGTCGCGCGGGATCGAGTCGAAGTAGCCGGCCAGCATCCAGATCGAGAACGGCAGTGAGAAGGTCAGGTAGGTGAGGATCAGGCCGCCCCGGCTGCCGTACAGCGCGACACCCGTGGCGTTGCCGACGTTGACGAAGATCAGGAAGAGCGGCAGCAGGAAGAGGATGCCGGGGAACATCTGGGTGGAGAGCACGGTGACGGTGAACAGCCGGCGGCCGCGGAAGCGGTAGCGGCTGACCGCGTACGCCGCGAGGATCGCGACCAGCACCGAGCAGACGGTCGCCCCGCCGGCCACGATCAGCGAGTTGACCAGGTACCGCCCGAGCGGGACGGTGCGCCAGATGTCCAGGTAGGGGCGGAAGGTGACCGTGCTGGGGATCCAGCGGAACGGCCCCTGGACGTCCTGGAGCGGCTTCAGCGAGCTGCTGAGCATCACCAGCACCGGGACGGTGGCGAAGACGGTCAGCGCGGACAGGAAGATCCGGCGGAACCACCGGAAGGACGCGGGCGGGTCGATCATGCGGTGTCCCTCCGGCGTGAGGTGAGCAGCAGGTACAAGGCGGTGACGAGCAGCAGGAAGAGCAGCAGGAGCACCGACATGGCCGAGCCGGCGCCGAAGTTCCAGGTGACGAAGGAGGACTGGTAGATGTGGATGGAGACGAGGTCCGCCGCCTCCGGGGCCGACTTGCCGAACAGCACGTACGGCGTGTTGAAGTCGTTGAACGTCCAGAGGAAGAGCACCAGGACCAGCACCAGGTTGACCGGGCGCAGCGAGGGCAGGGTGATCCGGCGGATCTGCTGCCAGACCCCGGCGCCGTCCAGCGCGGACGCCTCGTACAGTTCGCGCGGGATGTTCTGGAGGCCCGCGGTGAGGGTGAGGAAGGCGAACGGCCAGCTGCGCCAGACCGAGACGGTGACCAGGGCGGTGAAGCTGTTGTCGCCGATCAGCCAGAACGGCTTGTCGTCGACGAGGTGGAGCTGGTCGTGGAGGACGTGGTTGATCAGTCCGGTGTCCCGCTGGAACATGAACGACCAGGTGATCACGGCCGCGTAGACCGGCAGGGCGTAGGGCAGGAGGAAGAGGGCGCGCAGAACGCCGCGGCCGCGGAAGGCGTCCTGGGTGGTGATCGCGGCCGCGGTGCCGATCAGCCAGGAGAGGCCGACGGCGAGTACGGTGAACGCGCAGGTGACCCAGAAGGAGTGCAGCAGGGCCCGGCCGACGGGGGCGTGGAAGTCCACCGCCATCCGGTAGTTGGCGAGGCCGTCCCAGGGGGCGGCGGACCAGTCCCGGATGAAGAACTGGGTGAGCCGCTTGAAGCTCATCACGATGCCGACCACCATCGGGACCAGGTGGACGACGAGTTCGAGGGCGAGGGCGGGGAGCAGCAGCAGGTAGGGCAGGTTGCGGCTGCGGGGGCGGGGGAGGAGTCGCTTGCGGATCACGTCAGCCGGCCGGCATCTGCTGCTGGGCCTTGGTGAGTTCGGCCTTCACGCTGTCGTCGGTGGCGGGCTTCCCGGCGGCGGCCGCGGCGAGCAGGTTCTTGACGGCGGTCCCGACCAGGGTCTCGAACTGGCTCTCGTTCGCCACCTGCGGGAGGGGCTTGGCGCTGCCGCCGAGGACGCCGGCCAGGGCCTTGAGCTCGGGGGTGGCGAAGGCCGGGTCGGCCTGGGCGTCGGTGACCGGGGGGATCGACCCGTAGGTCTTGTTGAGCTGGGTCTGCTCCTCCGCGCCGGTCATGAACTTCACGAACCTGAGGGCGCCGTCGGTGTTCCGGGTGTTCTTGAAGACGGCGAGGTTGATGCCGGCGACCATCGAGGTGGTGGCGCGGTCGCCGGTGGCGCCGGCCGGGACGGGAACGGGTGCGACGCCGTAGTCCTCGGGGTTCATGCCGTGGGACTTGAGGTTGGCGCCGGCGGCCTGCCACATCAGCATGGCGGCCTTGCCGGTGGCGAAGTCGGTGACGGACTGGTTGTTGGCGTACTCGGCGTTGCCGGGGGCGGCGATCTTCTCGGTGCCGAGCAGGTCGACGTACTGCTTCACGGCGGCGACGGCGCCGGGGCCGTCGAAGGCGGGCCGGCCGGTGGCGTCGAAGAAGTCGCCGCCGTGCTGCTTGGCGAGGACGAAGGCGTGGTGGACGTTCTCGGAGACGTTGCCGCCTTCGAGGGCGAGGCCGTAGTGGCCGCCGGTGGTGAGCCGGTGCCCGTCGGCGACCAGCTCGTCCCAGGTGGCCGGGGGCCGGTCGATGCCGGCCTCGGCGAAGAGCTTCTTGTTCCAGTACAGGCCGTAGGCCATCGAGTAGAGCGGGACGGCGGCCGGGTCCTTGCCGGCTGCGCCGGCCGAGCCGAGGGCGGCGGGCAGGAAGCGCTCCCTGCCGCCGATCTTCTCGAAGGCGGCGGCGTCGAAGGGCAGCAGGGCGCCGGTGGCCTGGAGGGAGGCGGACCAGGTGTTGCCGATGTTCAGCACGTCGGGGCCCTGGCCGGAGCTGGCGGCGGCGAGGATCCGGTTGAGCAGGTCGGACCAGGGGATGACCTCCAGCTTCACCTTGATGCCGGTCTGCTGCTCGAACTTCCTCAGCTCCGGCTCCAGCACCTGGCGGTCGTTCTCCAGGCTGGTGCCCTGGTTGGAGGCCCAGTAGGTGAGCGTGCCGGGGCTGCTGTTGTCACCGCCGCCGGCCGCGGACCCGCCGCCGCAGGCGGTGGCGGTGAGGGTCAGGGTGGCGGCCAGGACGGTGGCCGCGGCGGTGCGTCTGATGGGCACGACGGGGGCCCCTCTCGGGTGGGTGGTCTTCTGGTGGGGTGAAGTGCCTTGCTCCAGTGCTTACTTCAGGGCGTGATTTAACGTGTGAGAAAAGCTTCCGTCAAGGGTTCGGGCAGCGATAGATTCGGGGCAGGAGGGAGATCCCATGACCGTGCGGGGCAAGAAGACGGTGCGTGACCTGCGCAGAGGCAGCCGGTCGGCGCTGCTGCGACGGCTGTACTTCGACGGGCCGCTGAGCCGCCAGGAGCTCGGGGCCGTCACCGGGCTCAGTGCCGGCTCGATCAGCAACGTGACCGGCGAGCTGCTCGCCGACGGGCTCATCGAGGAGTGCGGCTCGGTGGACTCGGACGGCGGGCGGCCCCGGATCCTGCTCCAGGTGGCCGCCGGGCGGGCCCACCTGGTCGGCGTGGACGTCGGGGAGACGCAGGTCAGGGTCGCCCTGTTCGACCTGGCCCGGACCGAACTGGCCGCCAGCGACCGGCCGCTCTCCGACTGCGGCCACGACGTCGACCACGTGGTGGAGCTGATCCTCGCCGGGCTGGCCGAGGTGCTGGAGCGCACCGGGACCGACCCGGCCACCGTGCTCGGCGTCGGCATCGGCGTGCCGGGCATTGTCGAGCAGGGCGACCCGGGTGGTGACGGTGCCGGGATCGTGGTGCACAGCCAGACGGTCGGCTGGGACGCCGTCCCGCTCGGCCGGCTGCTGCGGGCCGGCACCGGGCTGCCGCTCTTCGTCGACAACGGCGCCAAGACGCTCGGCCAGGCCGAGATGTGGTTCGGCGCAGGGCGCGGCGTGCGGCATGCGGTGATCGCCCTCTTCGGCTCCGGCGTCGGGGCCTGCGTGATCGCCGACGGCGTCCGGTTCCGCGGGGCCACCAGCAGTGCGGGGGAGTGGGGCCACACCAAGGTCCACGTCGGCGGCCGGCGTTGCCGCTGCGGCGCGCTCGGCTGCCTGGAGGCGTACGTCGGGGCCGAGGCGCTGGTGGAGCGGTGGGGCGGGGCGCCGGCCGGCGGCGGGGAGAAGGCCGGGCTGGCCGCGCTGCTGGCCGCCGCGGAGGCGGGGGAGCCGGCCGCCGCGGGGCTGCTCGCCGAGGCCGCCGAGTACCTCGGTGCGGCCATCGCCGACCTGGTCAACCTGTTCAACCCCGAGCGGATCGTGATCGGTGGATGGGCGGGCCTGCTGCTCGGCCCCCGGCTGCTGCCGGCGATCCGCGCCGCGGCCACCGCGTACGCGCTGCGCTTCCCGCGCGAGCAGACCTCGATCGTGCTCGGCACGCTCGGCCCGGATGCGGTCACCGTCGGCGCCGCGACCCTGCCGCTGACCGACTTCCTGGACTCCGGCGGGGAGCTGCCGCACGGCGCCGACACCCGGCCGGCCACCCGGGTCTGACCTGGCAGGATCCGCTTTTTCGTTGCTGTACAAGCTAGTTCACGGTGTGAGGAAAGTCGGCTCGAAGGGTTGACACCCCCGATCGGCAGCCCCGAGACTCCCGGTCGGGGGCGCTCCCCGACACCCGGACGACGGTGGCCGGCAGCGCTTCGTCACGCACCCGGTGACCGGCCGCCCCGGCGGCCCGTGCCACCCGACCCCGTCGTTCCCCACCACCCGGCGCCTGCGCTGCGCCGGGCGCGGGCCTCGGCATGCGCCCCCGCATCCCACCCACCCCCACCGCAGGAGAAGCCCGTGAGGCTCACTTCAGCACGCCCCCGCCGGGGACCGGCCGCACTGCTCGGCCTGTCCCTGCTCGCCGGCCCCGCGCTGGCGCTGCCCGCCCAGACCGCGCTCGCCGCCGCTCCCGCCCCCGCCCGCGCCGCCGCCGCGGACGGCACCGCCGGGGACTGCGGCACCACGAACGCGGCCCAGGGCCGGCCGGCCACCGCCTCCTCCACCGAGAACGGCGGCACCGCCGCCGCCAACGCCGTGGACGGGAACACCGGGACCCGCTGGTCCTCCGCCTTCAGCGACCCGCAGTGGCTCCAGGTCGACCTGGGAAGCGTCCGGCAGATCTGCCGCGTCGTGCTCGACTGGGAGGCCGCGTACGGGCGTTCGTACGAGATCCAGACCTCGGACGACGGCGCCGCCTGGCACACGGTGTACACCAAGGGCAACGGCACCGGCGGAACCGAGACCCTCGCCGTCACCGGCAGCGGCCGCTACGTCCGGATGAACGGCCTGACCCGGGGCACCGGTTACGGCTACTCGCTCTGGGAGTTCCAGGTCAACACCGCCGACGGCCCCACCGTCCCGCCGGTCCAGGGCGGCGGCGACCTCGGGCCCAACGTGCTGGTCTTCGACCCGGCCACGCCCGGCATCCAGGCCAAGGTGGACGAGGTCTTCGCCAAGCAGGAGTCCAACCAGTTCGGCGACCAGCGCTACGCGCTGCTCTTCAAGCCGGGCAGCTACAACAACCTCAACGCCCAACTCGGCTTCTACACCTCGATCGCCGGGCTCGGCCTCAAGCCCGACGACACCACGATCAACGGCGACGTCACCGTGGACGCCGGCTGGTTCAACGGCAACGCCACCCAGAACTTCTGGCGCTCCGCCGAGAACCTCGCGCTCAACCCGGTCAGCGGCACCGACCGCTGGGCCGTCGCCCAGGCCGCGCCGTTCCGCCGGATGCACGTCAAGGGCGGTCTCAACCTGGCGCCCAACGGCTACGGCTGGGCCAGCGGTGGCTACATCGCCGACAGCCGGATCGACGGTGCCGTCGGCAACTACTCGCAGCAGCAGTGGTACACCCGGGACAGCGCGGTCGGCGGCTTCTCCAACGGCGTCTGGAACCAGGTGTTCTCCGGCGTCCAGGGCGCACCCGCGCAGAGCTTCCCCAACCCGCCCTACACCACGCTGGACACCACTCCCGTCTCGCGCGAGAAGCCGTTCCTGTACCTGGACGGCAGCGACTACAAGGTGTTCGTCCCGGCCAAGCGGACCAACGCCCGCGGCGTCTCCTGGGACGGCACCCCGCAGGGCACCTCGCGGCCGCTCAGCCAGTTCTACCTGGTCAAGCCCGGGGCCACCGCCGCCACCATCAACGCCGCGCTCGCGCAGGGGCTCGACCTGCTGTTCACCCCCGGCGTCTACCACGTCGACCGCCCGATCGAGGTCAACCGGCCCGGCACCGTGGTGCTCGGCCTCGGACTGGCGACCGTCGTCCCCGACAACGGGGTGACGGCGATCAAGGTCGCGGACGTGGACGGCGTCCGGCTGGCCGGCCTGCTGGTCGACGCCGGACCGGTCAACTCGCCGGTGCTGGTGCAGGTCGGCCCGGACAACGCGGCCGCCGACCACGCGGCCGACCCGACCACCCTCCAGGACGTCTTCATCCGCGTCGGCGGCGCCGGCCCCGGCTCGGCCACCGCCGGGGTCGTGGTCAACAGCGACGACGTGATCATCGACCACACCTGGATCTGGCGCGCCGACCACGGCGCCGGCGTCGGCTGGAACACCAACCCCGCCGACTACGGCCTGCTGGTCCGCGGCGACGACGTGCTCGGCACCGGGCTCTTCGTCGAGCACTTCAAGAAGTACGACGTCGAGTGGTCCGGCGATCGCGGGCGGACGATCTTCTTCCAGAACGAGAAGGCGTACGACGCGCCGAACCAGGCCGCCGTCCAGAACGGCGCGACCAAGGGCTTCGCCGCCTACAAGGTCGACGACAACGTGACCAGCCACGAGGGGTGGGGCCTCGGCAGCTACTGCTACTTCAACGTGGACCCGACCATCCGGATGGACCACGGCTTCGAGGCCCCGGTCCGGCCGGGCGTGAGGTTCCACGACCTGCTGGTCGTCTCGTTGGGCGGCAACGGCCAGTACGAGCACGTGGTCAACGGCACCGGCGCCGCGACGTCGGGTACGTCCACCACCCCCTCCACCGTGGTCGCCTACCCCTGACCCCGCTGCGACCCCGCCCCGGGGGTGGCCCGGGGGGGCCCGCCCGGGGCCGGCTCACCCCCCCCCCCCCGGGGGCGGCCCCGCCCGGGGGCGGGGGTGGGGTTTGGGGGGCCCGCGGGGGGGGGGGGGGAAGGCGGC
>NZ_JBHJUK010000187.1:0-3519 GCF_042266225.1 Kitasatospora sp. NPDC056181 | reverse complement strand
CCGGGCGCCGCTGGGTGGGAACCCCCACCCGCCCCCCCCCGGGCGCCCCCCCCCCCCCCCCCCCCCCCCCCCCCCCCCGGGGCGGCCCGGGGGGGCCCCCCCCGGGGCCCTGCTCAGCCCAGCACCGCCGGGGCCGGCCCGTCCGGGCGGACGGTGATGCTGTAGGCGGCGCCGGCGGGGGTGGAGAGGAAGCGCGGCGTGTACGCGGGGAGGAGGACTTCGAGCAGGGCGGTGCTCTCCCGCACGGCGAACTGCGTGCCCAGGCAGGCGCGGGCGCCCAGGCCGAAGGGGTAGTAGGCGCCGAGGTGCGCCGGACGGGCGCCGGCCGTGGTGAACCGGTCCGGGTCGAAGCGTTCCGGGTCCGGCCAGAGCGCCGGGTCGCGGTGGGTCAGGTAGGGGCTGACGATGACGTCGGTGCCGGCCTCGACCCGGTGGCCCAGCAGGGTGTCGTCCTCGGCCGCGTGCCGGGGCAGGATCCACGCGGACGGGTAGAGCCGCAGCGTCTCGCTGACCAGCGCCTGGATCGCCTCCCGCCGCTCCGCCGAGCCCTCCGGGCCGGCCGCCAGCGCCCGGACACGGGCCTCGGGGTGGCGGTCGAGGAGGAGGAAGAGCCAGGTCAGCGTGGTGGCGGTGGTCTCGTGCCCGGCCACCAGCAGGGTGACCAGCTCGTCGCGGATCAGCCGGTCGGTGTACGCGGGGTCCTCCTCGCCCGCCTCCACCAGCACCCGCAGCAGCCCGTCCCCGGCCGGCCCGCGCCGGGCGGCGTCGATCGCGGCGTGCGCGACCGCGTCGATCCGCGCCAGGTCGGCGGCGACCGCCTCGGGGATCCCGGCGGCGTCGGCCGGCAGGGTCGGCATCGCGGCCACCACCCGGGCGACGGCGGCGAGTTCGCGGTCCGTCCGGTCGTCCAGCGGACGGCCGGTGAGCGCCCGCCAGATGGTGTCCAGGGCGAAGTGCCGCATCTCCTCGCCGACGTCGAACCGCTCCCCGGTACGGGCGTACCCGGCCCAGCGGTCGGCGGCGTGGCGGGCGGCCTCGACGATCCGCTGCTCGTAGCGGCGCATCCCGGTGCCGGTGAACTGGGACTGGAGCATGCGCCGTTGGCGCTTCCAGGCGTCGCCGGTCGCGGAGAGGACACCCTCCCCGGCCAGCATCCGGGCCCGGTGCGAGCGCTTGACGTAGCGGTCCGGGTGGCGGCCGAGCACGTGCTGCACGGCCTCCGGGTCGGTGACCAGGACGGTCGGCCGCGGCCCGAGGCGGACCGCGGCGACGCCGCCGAGCTCGCGCTGCGCCCGCGCGAACAGCTCGACCAGGTCGGCCTTCTCGGCCTGCCACCGCGCCACGGCCTCGGCCGGCAGCTCGGGCACGGGACGGCCGGCCGCCCTGTCTGCGGCCCCGTCGGCGGCCCCACCGGCGGGCGGCGGTACGGGGGCGGGGTGGGCTTCCGTGGCCACGGGAGTGCTCCTCTGACGACTGGACCGGCCACTCGGACGGGTGCCGGGCGCACCTGACTGTACGTCAACAGGTGGTCACCGGTCAGGCCGCGCCCCGAGGCCGGCCCGCTGCTCCGGCGGCTGCTCCGGGCGGGGGACCGGGCGGGGCAATGCCACCCGGGCGGCGGACAGTCACGACGTGTGCGGACGGGTACCGTTCGGCGAGGCCGCCCCGGCCCCTCACCGCTGCTCGCCCACCGATGGGAGACATGCATGCCCGGGACCCCGCCCACCACGCCCCGCCCTCGCGTCGGAAGACCGGCCCGGTGGCTGGCCGCCGCCCTGCTGCTGCCGGCGCTGGCCGCCTGCGGGGGAGGCGGCGGCGGTTCCGGATCCGGCGCGGCGAGCTCGGCGGCCGTCGCGGCAGAGCCGGTGGACACGCCCCCGGCGGAGGGCTCGGGGCAGCAGCCCCAGGACAAGCGGACGCAGGCGGGCGGCAACCAGGGCGGGTTCAGCGGAGCGGGCAACGTGTCGGCGAGCGCCACCGGAATCTGGCCGACGGCCCATCTGACGCTCACGAGTTCGGTGACCAGCACCTTCACCGCCACCGTGACCCAGGTCAACAACTGTGCCGGCGGCGCGAAGTCCTCGGGCTCCACGAGCGTGGAGTTCGCGGGAGGTACGGCGAGCGCCACGGTCGAACTTCCCGGCCCGAAGCCCACCTCGGAGGGGTCCAAGGTCTGCTTCACCCTGACCGCGGGCGGAAAGAGCCAGTCCGTTCAGGCCTCGGGCGGGCTGGCAGTGCAGCACGACACCGAGAACGGGGGCGGCCAGAACGGCGGGGGCAATGAGAACGGGGGCCAGGACGGCGGGCAGAACGGCGGGGGCGGTGAGAACGGCGGCAACGAGAACGGGGGCGGCTCGGCAGGCACCAGCGCCGGCAACGCGTCGGCGGGCAGTGGGAGCACGCCCTGAACCCTGCGGAGGAGGAGCCGCCCACCGCCGGGCCCGCCGCCGACCCGGACGCCGACCCGGACGCCGGGCCCGCCGCCGGGCCCGCCACCACGGCCGGGCCTGCCGCTACGGCCGGGCCCGCCACCACGGCCGGGCCTGCCGCTACGGCCGGGCCGCCCGAGCCGCCCGAGTCGCCTGCCCCCGAGCCGCCCGCCGGCCGCTCGTGGAGCAGCTGGCTCGGCCTGATCGCGTCCTGGGTCGCGCCGACCACCCTCATCACCGCGCTGCTGTTCTTCTTCGGCTTCGCCTACACCGACTCGCTCTACCACTACTTCGGCCTGGACGCCGCGACGATCGGCTTCGGCACCCAGGACCTCCTGCTCCGCAGCTCGCCCGCGCTCTACCTCCCGGCCGGCGTCGCCCTCTGCGGCGCCCTGCTGGCCGCGCTCGCGTACCACCTGGCGACCCGCACCGTCCGTACCGGCACGGACGGCCGGCGCGTCGTCCGCCGGGCCTGCGGGGCCGTCGCGCTGCTGGTCGTCCCGCTGGTGGTGCTCGGCTTCCTGGCCGGGTTCGAGGTGATCGACGCGGGGCCGATGGGCACCCCCCTGCTGCTCGGCGGCGCCCTGCTGCTGGTCGTGCTGGCCCGGCTGCTCGCCGTCCGCACCACCGGCGCCCCCTACCCGCTGACCGGGGAGCGGGCGGCGCTCGGCATCAGCACGGCGCTCATCGTGCTCTGTTCGTTCTGGGCCGCCGGCGGCTTCGCCCACCAGAAGGGGGAGGCGGACGCCGAGCGGCTGGCCGGCAACCTGGCGCTGCGCCCGGCCGTCGTCCTCGACACCCCCGAGCGGCTCTACCTCCAGTGGTCCGGGGTGGACGAGCGGGCGCTGCCGGACGCGGGGGCGGGGCAGCGGTTCCGTTACCGTTACCGCGGCCTGCGCCTGCTGGCGCAGGCCGACGGCCGGATGTTCCTGATCCCGCACGACTGGACCTGGGACGCGGGCAACGTGCTGATCCTCCCGGTCGACGCCAACGTCCGGATCGTCTTCCACCCGGGCTGATCCGGCGCCGCCCGGTCCCGGTGCCGGTCCCGGTCCCGGGACCGGCTGCCGACGCGGCGGTGGGGGGGGGT
>NZ_JBHJUK010000186.1:0-14251 GCF_042266225.1 Kitasatospora sp. NPDC056181 | reverse complement strand
TCAACGCCCACAAGGCCGGCACCATCGTCGGCCTCAAGGCCGAGGTCGGCGCCAGCGTCTCCAGCGGCGCCGCACTCTGCGAGATCAAGGACTGAGCGCGGTCGACGACGCGGAACCGAGGAGGAGCGCCACGTGGCACGAAGGTTTGCCGTACGGACCGACACCGAGCCGGTGAGCGCCGCGATGGTGCGCCTGCTCGGAGGGTGCCACCACATCCATGCGCTGGCGGTGGACGTGCACCCCGGCACGACCGCAGTGGACTTCACGTCGGCCCTGCTGCACCCCCTGCCGCTGTGGATCCGGCTGCTGCTGCGGCTGATGGATCCGTTGCGGGCCTGTCTCGGACTGCCCGGCAGTCAGGTGAAGCCCGCTCAGGTGACGGACGGGGCCCGGATCGGGCCGCTGTTCATCCTCGACGCGCGGGACAGCCAGGTGCTGGCCGGAGAGGACAGCAGGGACCTGAGCTGCCGCACGGTGTTCACCGTCCGCCCCGGCGCGGGCGGCACGGAGGGCGTGTGCACCACGGTCATCCGCTGCTACCGCCCGGCCGGTGAGTTGTACGTCCGCATCACCAAACCCCTGCACACCCTGATCCTGGTCAGCCTCGCGCGCCAGCTGGCCAGGGCCCACTCCGTCCGGCGCTGAGCCCGGCGCCGACCACGAAAGGACCATCCGTCATGACGCTCCACGACATCCCGCTGCGCACCCTGGCCGGCGAGCCGACCTCGCTCGCCCGGCACAAGGGCAAGCTCCTGCTGCTGGTCAACGTGGCCTCCAACTGTGCGCTGACCCCGCAGTACGAGGGGCTGGAGCGGCTCCAAGAGCGCTACGCGGACCGCGGGTTCACCGTTCTCGGGGTCCCCTGCAACCAGTTCAACGGCCAGGAGCCCGGTACCGCGGAGGAGATCGGGACCTTCTGCTCGACCACCTACAACGTCTCCTTCCCGCTCTACGAGAAGACCGAGGTGAACGGTGAGAACCGTCATCCGCTCTACGCCGAGCTGGTCCGGCTCCCGGATGCGCAGGGCCAGGCCGGCGACGTCCAGTGGAACTTCGAGAAGTTCCTGATCAGCCCCGAGGGTGAGCCGGTCGCCAGGTTCCGCCCGCTCTGCGCCCCCGACGACGCCGAGCTCGTCGCCGCGATCGAAACCCGACTGCCCTCCTGACCGGCGCGCGCGGCCGGGCCGGAACTGCCAACACCCATCGGCGCTGGCCCGGTTGCCGCCCCCCTTCCTAGGCTGGTTCGTATGACGCACCAGCAGCCGATTGCAGAGATGCGCCACTCGCGCATCGTCCCTGCTCCGCCCGAACTCGTCTGGCAGGCCCTCCTCGGCCTGAGGGCAGCGGACCTGCCTCTGGTCGGGCTGTTCGTGGTGATCCGGGACATCCCGAGCCGGCTCGCGGGCCGGCTCGCGGTGGAGGACGCCTCCCGGACCCTGGTCGAGCGGGCGGCGCACTCCGGGTTCGGCATCGTCCGCCGCGAGCCCGGCCGTGCGATGGAGATGGCCAGGATCGCCCGGTTCTGGCAGCCGGTGCCCACCAACGCGGCGGTGCCCGCGGACCGGGCCGAGTTCGAGGCCTTTGCCGAGCCCGGCTTCGCCAAGGCGCTGATCACCTTCGAGCTGACGGCACTCGACGGGCGCACCGCCGTCGAGACGGTCACCAAGGTCTGGGCCACCGACGACGAGGCCAAGCGTCGGTTCCGCCTCTACTGGCTGCTGGCCGGCGGCCCGGCGGGCCTGCTGCGGTCGGCGCTGCTGGCCGCGGCGGAGCGGCGGGCCGTGGCCCTGGCAGCCGAGGCCGGCTGATCCCGAAGCCCTGTCCACACCCTCGCGATCGAGCGGAGAGAGCACACCCATGCCTTTTGCCTCACCGGAGTACGAAGCCCAGTGGCAGCCGCTGGCGGAAGTGACGGTCCGCGGCGAGCAGGTGCGGGTGATGCACCGTCCCGAGCGGGCGGCGGGCATTCCGGTCCTGCTGATGCACGGGCTGGAGGAGAGCTGGCAGAGCTGGCTCCCGGTCACCGAGCGGCTGCCCGAGCGGTACTGCCCGCTGCTGGCCGATCTGCCCTGGCGCGCCAACGGGGACTACAGCTGGTCCGAGACGCTGCCGCCGTCCGGCTGGCTCGCCGAGGTCGTGCGGGCCCTTCCGCGGACCCCGCAGGCGCTGGTGGGCCACTCCTTCGGGTCGAACACCGTCCTCGAGTACCTGGCGGCGCCGGACCCGGCTCCGATCCGTACGGCGGTGCTGACCTCACCGGTGTTCCGCAAGAGCCGTGAGGAGATCACCTGGGACCTGCTGCGGCAGTCCATCGACAACTTCCGGCACATCATCTCCAGCGGGCTGCGGGTGCGCAGCGAGGGCCGCGACTTCGACCCCGAGGTCTTCGAGAAGATGGTCGACGCCATCGTCGAGCGGGTCGGCCCCAACGGGTTCGTCAACCTCTTCCGCGTGTTCGGGCACAGTCCCTTCATCCGGCTCGACCGGATCGACGTGCCGGTCCTGGTGGTCGGTGGCACCACCGAGGCGACCTCCACCTCCACCGGCCTGCGGGCCCTCGTGGCCGGCCTGCCGCAGGGCAGCCTGGCGCTGCTGGACGAGTACGACCACTTCTGCCAGGTCGTCCAGGCGGACGAGGTCGCTGCCCTGGTGGCCGATCACCTCGACCGCCGCCTCTGATCCGGGGTGGCGCCGGGCGGGTTCACCGCTCCGACCGTCCGTACTCGGGCCGGGCCCTGCTCCGCGACCCGGGCCGGCGGCTCGAAGCGGCGGGCCGCGGTGCCCCCGGCGACCCGGAGGCGGGCGGGGGCACCGGGGGTCACTTCGCGGGGTGGGCCGGGGCGAGCAGGTGCGGGGCGAGCTCCTCGGCGGCTTCCAGCACCTGCTCCAGTGACGGGTTCACCATGGCCCGGCCGCCGATGGTGACCGTCGGCACGGTCTCGTTCCCGTTCGCGACGGAGCGGACGAACGCCGCGGCGTCCGGGTCCCGCCAGATGTTGACCTTGGTGTAGCGCAGGCGGGTGAAGGCCAGGCGGAACCGGAGCTTCATGCAGTAGGTGCAGCCGGGGCGCCAGTAGAGCACCATGCCGGGCTCGTCCGTGGTCATGTTCGAGGTCCTTTGCGGTCGGTCCGAAAGCGGCGGTGGCGGGGACGCGGGCCCTAGGGAACGGGGGCGAGGTCGGCCGCCGGCCGGAGGGTCTGGGTCGCCACGAGTTCCCGGTAGGCGGGGCACCGTTGCATGAGTGTGTCGTGGTCGCCGGCGTCGACGGCGCTGCCGGACTCCATCAGGACGACGTGGTGGGCGTGGTGCACGGTGGAGAGGCGGTGGGCGACGACGAGGACGGCGCGGTCCCTGGCGAGGTCGTCCACGACGGCGCGGAAGCGCTGTTCGTTGATGCCGTCGAGCTGGCTGGTGGGTTCGTCGAGCAGGACGATGCGGGCGTCGGACAGGAGCGCGCGGGCGAGGGCCATGCGCTGGCGCTGGCCGCCCGAGAGGTCGGTCTCGCGGCCGAGCAGGGTGTCGAGTCCCTGGGGGAGTGCGGCGATGTCGTCGTCGAGGTCGACGGCCCTGAGGACGTCCCGGAGTTCCCGGTCGGTGGCCGGTGTGGCCCTGCCCAGCTGGAGGTTCTCGCGGGCGGTCGCCTCGACGAGGGTGAACTTCTGGTCGACGAAGGCGATGTGGGAGCGGAGGTCGTCGAGCGGCCAGGCGGTCAGGTCGTGGCCCAGGACGCTGACGCCGCCGCGGTCGGGGTGCACGAACCGGTCGATCAGGGCGAGGGCGGTGGACTTCCCGGCGCCCGAGGGGCCGACGATGGCGGTGAGGCCGGTCCGGGGGGCGGTGAAGGTGAGGCCGCGCAGTGCGGGGGAGCCCGCTCCGGGGTGCGTGAAGGTGACGTCGTCGAAGGCGACGGACGGGGCCTTCGGCGCGGGTGCGGGGGCGTGGGCGGCGGGGTTCGTCGCGGTCTCGTCGGGGATGTCGAGGAGCTGGTTGCAGCGGTCGCGCGCGGCGAGGCCGGCCTGGATGCGGCCGAGGCTGCTGGTGAGGGTCGTGGCGGACGGGATGGTCTGCAGGAGGTAGAGGAAGAAGGCGGCGAAGTCGGCCACGCTGAGGTCGCCGGAGTGGATGCGGGCGGCGCCGGTGAAGATCACGGCGATGACGGCGACCTGGTTGCCGAGCTGGGTGATGGCGGGGATGACGGCCTGGAGCCGAGCCCCGGTCACGGACTCGCCGCGCAGGGTGTCGGCGTCGGTGTCGAGGGCGCGGGCGGCGAGCGGCTCGGCGCGGTAGGCCTTGATGGTGGTGAGCGCTTCGAGGTGGGCGGTGAAGCGCTGGGCGATCTGGCCGATGGCGTTCTGCTGGCTGATCATGCTGGCCCGCAGGTGTCGCATGACGGTCATGATGGTGACGGTCACGACGGCGAGTGCGACGACCGTGACGAGGGTGAGCAGCCAGTCGACCCAGATCATGGCGACCAGGGTGAGCAGCACCGTGAGCGCGGCGATCGGGACCTGCGCCCCGACGTCGACGAACTGGCGCAGCTGCATGGCGTCCGAGGTGATGCGGGCGGTGAGGTTGCCCGTGCCCTGGGCGCGGACGGTGGACAGCGGCAGGCGCAGGGTGTGGGCCATGATGCGGTTGCGCAGCCGGTAGATCAGCTGCTCCCCCACGCGGGCGACGAGGAAGCCGGCGCCGGTCTGGGTCAGGGCGCCGCCGACGGCCGCGGCGGACATCCAGAGGACGGGGTCGGTGATGGACCTGCCGGTGGCGACGTTGGTGATGACCTCGCGGACCAGCAGCGGCACCGCGAGCGCGGCCCCGGTCGAGGCCAGTGCCAGGAGCAGGGCGACGGTCAACGGGCCGGGCGCGGTGGCGAGTTCCCGGCGCATCCGGATGTGCTGCGCGGGGGGTGCTCCCGGCGCGGGGGTGGGCGGCTTCTGCTTCACGTGGAGCGCCTTTCTGCTGTTGACGCAGCGCCAGTGCCCGCGGGAAGGGCCGCAGTCCGGGGCGCAACGCATGGGCGGTGCGGCTTGGGTGGCTGAACAGGCTGTACTGGCTGGAGTGGCCGAACCGGCCGAACCGGCCGGAGCTCCGGAGGTCCGGGGGGTCCGGGGAGTCAGAGGTCCGGCGTTCTTGCGTGGGTCCGGGGCAGGGCGGGGCGGTGGCCGAGGACGCGGTGGCCCCGCAGGGCGAGGTGGGCCTCGCCGAGGGCGGCCTTCAGGAGCGCGATCTCGCTGAGGAGCTGGCGCTCCCGCCGGGAGTCCTCGGCGCGGCGGGCGACGGGCTGGAGGCCGTCCTGGCCTGCCGTGATGAACTGGCGGCGCCAGTTGGACACGGCCTGCGGGGAGACGCCGATGTTCTGGGCGGCCTGGGACAGGGTGGTGCGTTTAGCGAGCAGGTCCAGGACGAGGCGTGCCTTCTCCTGTGCCGGTATGACGGGTTGTGGTGCCACGGCAACCCCCCTGGTGATGGGTCGTTCGGTGGTCTGGTGGTGTGTCCGCAGGTGTCACAGGCCGCGGAGCGCGGTGCTCCCGTCGCAGTCGATCAGGTCGGCCAGCATCGGGACGTAGGCGTGGAGACTGCTGTGCCAGCCGACGAAGGAGGCGAAGTCGCGGGCGTGGGAGGCGATGCGGGCGATGGCGCCGGCGGCGACGGTGTCGCGGTCCCAGCCGTCGCCGTAGGCGGTGAGGAGGGCGCCGGCCAGGGTGTGCTGCACCGAGGCGTCGGCGTGGAGGTGGTCGGCCGTGAGGCGGAACTCCTCCAGTTCGCCGATCACGCAGGCCAGGTCCACCTCGGGACGGCCGTGCGTCGCCTCGGCGCCGGAGAGCACGAGGGCGGGCCCCGGCCGGTCGGGCAGGATGATGTTGCCCAGGGTGAGCCAGCCGTGGAGCGTGGCGGCCGGTTCCAGCGGGCGCAGCAGCTCCGGGCCGTAGCCGCGGAGCTTCTCCCAGCGGGCGGGGCCGAGTTGGCTGCGCAGCCGGTAGTGGAAGCCGGCGCTCGCGCGAGGTCCGCGCCCGTTCTCCAGCCAGCTTTCGAGCCGCTCCAGCCAGGGCGGGACCGGCCCGTCGGGCTGCCCTTCCGCGGGCCGCAGGTCGTGCAGGACCTTGAGCCGGGCCCCGAGCGCGCCGAAGACGTCCTGGAGCCGGTCGACCGGGATGTCGCCGCTGAGCAGGGCCCGGGCCGCGCTGGTCGTTCCCGTCGTGTGCCAGCCGGTGTGCTGCGGGCCGGCGTCGAAGGGGGTGGTGAAACGCAGGCGACTGTCGGAGGCCTGCTCGGCCTGCTCGGCGAAGTGCGGCGGCACCGGGGGATAGGGGGTCGTGTGGTTGACGCCCGGGGTACGCCGCCAGTGGATCGTGCCGTCGGCCTGCCGGGTGATGCGGGTGACCTGGAGCCCGGTGGCGAAGTTGTCGACGAGCTCGGGCTCGGCCGGGGCGGTCATGCGGCGGCACTCTCCTTCCAGGAACGCAGGTCCTCCAGGGCGCTGAGGGCGTGGGGCAGGCGGGCGGCGGTGCCGATGCCCTCCTCCCCGGTGGAGATGCTGACCCCGTGGACGGGCGGCAGGACCGCGACGTTGTCGCGTTCGGACAGTTCGAGGACGTGCCGCTGGTAGGCCGGGTTGAGGTGTCCGCCGGGTGGGAGCGACGGGCAGACGACGATGGGGGCCCGGGTGCACTGCAGGGCGAGCAGGGTGGGGCTGTCGCCGAGTCCGAGCGACAGGCGCGCGATGAAGTGCATGGTGGCCGGGTGGACGAGTACGGCGTCCGGCCAGGCGGCGAGTTCGACGTGCAGGGCCCGGTCGGGCGCCTCCGGCCAGACGTCGAGGGTGGGCATGGTGCTGCCGTTGGCTACGGCGGCGGCGGTGGTGCCCACGAAGCGTCGGCTGGAGGGGGTGAGGACGGTGTGCACCTCGGTGTCCGGGTAGCTGGCGCGCAGCCAGGTGAGCCAGTTGGGCAGCAGCATGGCCTGGATGCCGCCGGTGACGACGTAGAGCAGGCGCTTGGCGTGGAAGGCCGGTACGGCGGTCCGGGAGGTCGGGGTGGTCACTGGGCGCTCCGGCGGGCGAGTGCGGCGGTGATGGCGGTGAGGTCGCGCAGGGCCGCGCCGCGGCCCTCGTGCAGGTGGAGGCCGCAGACGCTGATGGCGACCTCGTCGATCCCGGCGTCGTGGTACGAGGCGATGGTGGCGGCGATCTCGTCGGGGGTGCCGGTGGCGAACAGGTTGTGCTCGATGATCATCTTGGCCGCGGCGGGGGTGTCGTCGGGGTCCACCGGGATGCCGGCCTGGTTGAGCATGTCGCTGTAGTGCGGTGAGCCCAGGTGCGCTCCGACGGCCTTGAGGGCGACCTGCTGGAGGTCGCGCTGCGGGCGGTCGACGGCGCAGTGGACGATGCTCACGATCCGCGGGGTGGGGCGGCCGGCCTTCGCGGCGGCCTCCTCCATGGCGGGGGCCAGGCGCTCGCGGATGTAGCCGAGCGGGGTCAGCCAGGTGATGGCCCGGTCGGCGCCCTCGCCGGCGAGCCGCGCCATCGGCTCGCGCAGGACGCCCAGGCCGATCTCGACGGGCGGGGTGTCCATCGAGGGCAGCCGCAGGCTCTCGGTCGGCCACGGCCCGTCGGGGTCCCTGGCCTCGCCGCCGTCGGCGAGGGTGCGCATCATGCGGATGTAGTGCCGAGCGGCGGTGACGGGCTTGTCGTAGGGGCGGCCGTTGGTGTGCTTCTGGAACACCGCGGCGCCGGGGCCGATGCCGGCCACGTACGGGTAGCCCGACAGCGAGGCGATCGAGCGGCCGTTGACCGCGGCGGTCATGGGGTGGCGCAGCGGCATGAGGGTGACGGCGGTGCCGTAGCCGAGGTCGAGGCCCATGCCGGCGAGCGCCGCGAAGACGGCGTGGGTCTCGATGGCCAGGGACTGCCCCAGCCACAGCCGTCGGCCCGAGGTGCTCTCGGCGATCCGGGCGTAGGGCAGCACGTCGCCGATGTCGGTGGGCATGACGGGGTACATGACGCTGATCTTGGACATGCTTCTCTTCCTTCGTGCGGTGGCCGGGGGCGGGCGGTGCTCAGAACCACTGGGCCGGGAAGTGTTCGGCGTCCCCGACGACGACACCGGCCAGGCGGGACGGGTGGCAGTGCGCCGCCGCCCGCCGGACGTCCTCGACCGTGAGCCGCGCCGTGGCGGCGGGGATGTCGACGAGGGCCGAGCCGGGCAGGTTCTGCGTGCTGCACGCGTTCAGCAGGGCGACGCGGCCGAGCTGGGACCCGAGGTTGAGGGCGTAGGCGCCGTTGATGAACCCGACGGCGGCGTCGAGCTCGTCCTGGGTGGGGCCGGTGGTGGCGAACTCCTCGGTGAGACGGTGCAGGTGGCGCATGGCCTCCGGCACCCGGGAGGTGGTGACGTCGGCCTCGATGACGAAGACGTCCTGGTCGATGAAGTCGGTCGTCGCCTTGCAGCGGTAGGCCAGCCCGTGCTGCTCGCGCAGGACGGTGTTGATCCGGGAGGCGAAGCTGCCTCCCAGGACGGCCCCGGCGACCTGGTTGGCGGCGAAGTCGGCGATGCCGGTGCGGGGTTGCGCCGCCGCGACCAGGCGGATCTGGGTCTGCTGCCGGCCCGGGCGGTGGCGGGAGACGATGCCCGGCGAGGGCGTGGCGATCGGCCGGGGCCCCGGCAGCGGGCCGGCGTCGTGGCCGCGCCAGTCGGCCAGCGCCGTCTCGAAGTGGTCCAGGCACTGCGCGGGGTCCGCGGCGCCCACGAGGGCGAGTCCGGCGTGCCGGGGGACGACGAACCGGCGGTGGACGTCGGAAATCTGCTCCACCGTCACCTCGCGGACCTCCTCCGCACGCGGGGACGGATCGGCCTCCGGCGGGAGGTGTCCGTAGAACCGGGCCCACATCTCGCGCATGGAGTCGATGGCCGGCTGGGCGTCGGCCAGGGTGGCCAGTTGGGCCACCTTGGCGACCGCCGCGCCGACCGTCTCCGGCGTGTACCGGGTGGTCACGACCTCGGTCAGGGTGTCGGCGAGGAGGGGGAGCAGGTCGGAGGTGGCCAGGACGGAGAACAGCAGCCACTTGCGGGTGCGGTGGACGGTCACGATGCCGCCCCACTGTTCGAGGCGGGCGCAGGCCGGGTGGCCGGTCCAGCAGGCGGTCAGGACTTCGAGGGCGGCGGTGTCCGCGCGGGTCCCGATCGGCAGGGGCACGGCGAGGTTCGCCTGGAGGAGCGGGACGGTGTCGAGCCGGGACGCGCTGAGGGTGAGCCCGCCGGCGGCCGCGCGGGTGACCAGGTCGTAGGTGGTCGGCACGGTCATGAGGCGTCCTCGTGGGGCAGCAGGTTGAGCACGGCGCGCCCCTCGGGCGCGGCGGCCCGGGCGGCGGCCGCGGCGATGTCGTCCGCGGTGGTACCGGCGACGCGCTCGGCGAGTTCGCCGCCGATGTCCGGCCGGCCGAAGAGCAGCTGTCCGCGGGCGAGGAAGCGCACGCGGTAGGCCAGCGAGTCGAGGTTGCGGTACAGGCCGGTGCGCGCGCAGGCCACGGCGCGGGCGGCCTCCGCCCCCCGCCCGCCCCCGCCGGCGACGTCCTCCAGCTGCTGGAGGACCAGCTTCTCGGCCTCGTCGGCCTGGCCGAAGTCGTGGTGCGCGACGATGACGAAGGTGTCGGGGTGGGTGACGACCAGGGGGCCGAAGAATCCGACGGCGGAGTCCGCCTTCGCCCCGATCGTCGCGAGCGCCTTCCGCAGGCGGGAGTCGGCGCCGGTGGACAGCAGGTGGGAGAGGGCGACGTGGGCGGCGTACCCGTCCAGGTCGTGGCGCGCGTCGGGCAGGCGCGTGCCGATCGCCAGCGCGGGCCGGGGGGCCGCCGGGTCGTGGCAGGTGCCGCGCCGTTCCTCCGCGGGCACCGGCTCCCGGATGTCGGGGGGAGCGGAGACGGGCCGGGCGGGTACGGGGTCGAACCGGCGGTGCACCGCGGCCAGCGCCGCCCCGGGGTCGACGTCCCCGCAGATCGCCAGCACGGCGTTTCCGGGGGCGTAGTAGCGCCGGAAGAACTCGACGCAGTTCTCGACGGTGGCCGCGTCCAGGTCGGCCATTTCCCCGTAGCCGTTGTGGGCGTTCTCCCATCTGTCGAACATGACGGACGGGAGGACGGTCCACGGGAATCCCCCGTAGGGGCGCCCGGTCACCTGGAGCCTGATCTCCTCCTTGACGACGTTCCGCTGCGCGGTGAGCCGCTCCTCCGTGATGGTCAGGAATCCCATGCGGTCGGCTTCGAGTTCCAGGACCTTGTCCAGCGCCTCGCCGGGAACGACCTGGAAGTAGTCCGTCGAATCGGGGAACGTGTTGGCGTTGGCAATGCCTCCCCTGGCCTGGATGGCGGCGAAGTGCTCGCCGCTGGCCGTGTTCTTCGATCCCTGGAACATCATGTGTTCGAACAGGTGGGAGAAACCTGAGCGGGTGGGAATCTCGGTCCGGAAGCCCGCCCGGTAGTTGACCGAGATACCCACTCCGGAGGTTCCCTCGACGCGTTGGACGACGACGCGGAGTCCGTTGTCCAGTGTCGTGTGATGGATGGCGTCCGGCATGCGACGGATTAGACGCCCGTCGGCGCCGGCGCATCAAGCATTTCTTTCACCCCCCGCCGGGCCCGCCCAATGCCGCGAAGGCATCCCGGACGGTTCCTCAACTTTCCCTGATAGTTGAAGGTTGCCGTGCCGGAATGCCCGTCCCTAGCGTCTCCCGGCATGCAGACAAGTAGCCGTGCCCACGACGGGGCACTCCGGTTCACACCGGTCGATCTGGATGGTGTCCCGCACGTCGATGCGCTGCTCACCAGGCTGGGGCTCGGTCCCTTCGACCGCTCGACCGTCACCAGCGCCCAGGGACGCAACGACAATTGGAGCGGCACCACCGCCGCCGGCACCGAGGTGTTCGTCAAGCAGATCAAGGGCCCCGACCGCGCCGGCCGGGTACAGCACACTACGACGTTCTGCGCCGCGGCCGAGGGCCGCCTGGACACCCCCCGGCTGCTCGGCGTCGACGAGGAGCAGGGACTGCTCGTCTTCGCCTACCTGCCCGACGGCCGCTCCGGCCGGGAGCTCCTGGCGGACGACGCCTTCGACGAGGCGGTGTGCGAGCGCGCGGCGGCCGTCCTGGCGAAGGTGCACGCCCTGCCCCCGGCCGGCTTCGACACCGCGCCCCACCCGCTGCCCCCGACCGACCACCTCCAGGCGGTCGGCTACCGGTTCTACACCCAGGCGACCGCCGCCGAACTGGCCACCTGGCGGCTCCTGCACGGCGATGCCGAGCTCGCCCGGGCGCTGCACGAGCTGCGGGCGGCCGACACCGGGGACATCGCCTCGCGCTGTCCCGTCCACGGTGACCTGCGGCTGGACCAGTTCCTGCTGGCGGACGGGGTGCTCCACCTGACGGACTTCGAGGAGGCCCGCATCGGCGACCCGGCGCGTGACCTCGGAGCCTTCGCCGGCGAGTGGCTCCACCAGGCGGCCATGGCGATCCCGCTGACGCTGGCCGACGCGTCCCCGATGGGTCACGCGGCCACCCATGACGAGATCATCGCCACGGGTGTCGGCGAGATCGAGCAGCGCTCACCGCTGGTCCGCCGCTTCTACGCCGCCTACCTGGAGCAGGCACCGTCCTTCGTCCGCGAGGACAAGGACCTGGCCACCCGCGCGGCCGCCTACGCCGGCTGGCACATGATGGACCGGATGCTCGCCACGGCGGGCTCCGCCACCCGGCTCTCCCCGGTCACCCGGGCCGCGGCGGGAATCGGGCGCACCGTGCTGCTCTCCCCGGCCGAATTCACCTCGTCCCTCGGTCTGGAGGCCTGAGATGGCGCAAGGACACCTCGGCCTGGCCGACAAGATCGCCGCACTCGCCGAGCAGGTCACCGTCTTCGACGGGGGCCTCAAGGCGGAGACCGCCGGCGAGGTCTACGAGGCGGGCAGCCCGCAGGCCCTGGCCCGCACCCTCGGTTCGGTGCTGTACGACACCCTGCACTCGGGGCGGGCCAAGCCGCTCGGCATGAAGCCCCGTTCGCTGCGCGACGCGGCCCTCGACGCGGCCCTCGACGCCGCCACCGGTCCCCGGACGACCACCGCCGTGGGCGCGTTCGTCGCCGAGGCGGACGGGCACACCGTGGTGCGGCTGGACGGGGTGCGGGTGCGGGTGCCCGACGAGGCGGTGGCCGGGCGCTCGGGCGACGAGGTCACGGTGGTGATGCCGTGCGCCCGGCCCGGACTGTCCGCGGGCTTCTTCCTCGCCGATTCGAGCCTGCCCCAGCCGGCCACGCGCGGACCGCTGCTGCGGCTGTACGCGCACCTCGACACCCCGGACGTGGCGCCCGCGGTCTGGGGCCGGCTGGTGGAGTTCCTGGAAGAGGCCGGTGTCCCGTGGCGGGCGAAGATCGCCTCCTCGCCCACCGTGTACCCCCGCAACGACGCCCTGGTGGTCTACCTGCCCCGGCCCTCGTGGCGGGTGGCCGGCCCGTGCGCGGAGATGCTCCAGGCCACCGGCCTCCTGGCCGACGGCACCTCCCCCTTCACCCGGGCGATCACCGCCTCGGTCGGCTGCGCCTTCGAACCGGACGACCCGGGCACGGGCCGGCGCGACCTGAGCTTCGGGCAGCACCGTGCCCAGGTCCTCGCCGAGGCGCTCGTGCGGCACGCCGCCGCGCTCACCGACGAGCACGAGGTGCTGGCCGACACCATCGCGACCGCCTTCATGGACGCCGGCATCGACCCCGCCGAGCCCGCCCGGAACCTCTCCTCCCCCCTCGTGAACGTCCTGCGACCGGCGTGAACGCCCGGACCGCCCCGAACCACTCCAGCTAGGAAGGACTTCTGCGCATGTCCGAGATCCAGAACCCCGAGACCGAGAACTACGACGTCGTGGTGGTCGGCGGTGGGCCGACCGGCTCCACCTCCGGCGCCCTGCTCGCCAAGGCCGGCCACCGCGTGCTGATCCTGGAGCGCGAGCGGTTCCCCCGGTACCACATCGGCGAGTCGCTGGTCACCGGGATGACCCCGCTGATGGAGGAGCTCGGCCTGGTCGAGGAGCTGGACGCCCGCTACCAGCGCAAGAGCGGCATCTCGCTGCGGTGGGGCAAGGACCCGCAGCCGTGGCGCAGCGACTTCTCCGCGGCCGGCTCGACGTACGACCACGCCTGGCACGTCACCCGCAGCGACTTCGACGAGCTGATGCTCGACAACGCCCGCAAGCTGGGCGCCGAGGTCCGGGAGGAGGCCCACGTCACGGAGGTCCTGCGGGACGCGGACGGCACCGTGACCGGCGTCGTGTACACCCATGCCGGGCGGACGCGGCAGGTCGACAGCCGCTTCGTGGTGGACGCCTCGGGGCAGAACCGCACCGTCGCGCGCAAGCTGACCGAGACCCAGTGGCAGGAGGACCTGCGCAACGTCGCGATCTGGGGCTACTACGACAACTACACCCCGCTGGAGGACCCGAACGACATCCTCGTCGAGGCGATCGAGGGCGGGGGGTGGATGTGGGGCATCCCGCTGTCGAAGACCGAGTTGTCCCTGGGCTACGTCCTGTCGGTCGAGAAGCTGAGCGAGGCCACCCGGCAGGGGCTGAGCCAGCGGGAGGTCTTCGCCCAGGGCCTGGAAGCCAGCATCATGGCCAGGACGATGGTCGACGCGGAAGCCTCCGTGGAGCTGCGGACGGCCCGGGACTGGTCCCACCTGAGCGACCGGTTCTTCGGCCCCGGCTGGGCCGCGGTGGGCGACGCGGCGGCGTTCATCGACCCGCTGTTCTCCTCCGGCGTGTGGCTGGGCACCTCGGGCGCGTGGCTGGCGGCGCGCGCCATCGACGTCGCCCTGACCGACCCGGCGAACGAGGTGCACGCGCTGGAGCGCTTCGAGGCCGTCTACCGCCAGCTCTTCTCCGACATCCTGTCGTACGTGCGGTTCTTCATGGACCCCAACCGGCTGCGTGAGGAGTACATGCAGCGCGCGCAGGAGATCACCCACGTCTACACCAAGTCCTCCCGGGTCGGCTTCATGGCCCTGATCTCCGGGATCGGGGCGGTGGCGGACCTCGTCAACTTCGACCCCATGGGCATGGAGGGGCTGCAGGAGATCATGCTGGAGCGGCAGAAGATCGCCGCCGAGCGGGCCGCGGCGGCGGTCGGCGCCGGCGTCTGAGACACCGCGTCGCAGGAGGGGGCCCCCTCCTCCGTCGGAGACCCGGCCCGGCCCGGCCTGTCACCGGAGCGCCGGGCGCGGG
>NZ_JBHJUK010000185.1:0-14295 GCF_042266225.1 Kitasatospora sp. NPDC056181 | reverse complement strand
GCCACCGGAATTGGCGCCGGGCCCGTCGGCGCGGTCTTTTTTCCTGGAGGGACGGACTGTGCCAGAGCAGGATTTTGCCGTGACGACGCCCTGGGAAGAAGTGGCGGATTCCATCGAGTTCATTCCCGGTGAATACGCCGAGAGGACCCAGCCGGAATCCGTGGCGCGGGAAATGCTGCGCTGCACGGAGGCGGACATCGGCCGGCTGGTCGGTGCGGGCCTGCCGTTCGAGGAGCACGCGGGGGTGCGTCACTTCGACGCGAGCGACCTCTACAACCTCGGCATGTACGCGGGCCGCCCGGACACGCAGCCGCAGCTCGCGTTCCGGATGCTGTTCCGGTTCGCCCGGCGCCCGGTGGAGGAGCTGCTGCGCGAGAAGTCGTGGGAGTTCCGGGCCCGTCTGGAGTGCCCGGGGTGCCGCGAGGAGGCGCCGTGGCACTTCGAGGCGCCCGACGTCGCCCGCTTCGGCGGGCGCCTGTCCGGCGGGGCCGCGCCGGTGCCGGGCGGGGGCACGGCCCGCTACGAGGCCACCGTCACCACCACCGGCGCGCACACCCCGCTGCTCTCCCCCGTCCTGCGGCGCCTGACCCGCGAGTACCTCGACGCCGGCTACCGCTGGCAGATGATCCCCGTCCCCATGCAGGCCGACCACGAGCTGGTGCACGCCCTCGGCGCGACCAGCTGCATCGCGGCGAGCCTGTTCCTGGCCGAGGCCTTCCGCGCGGCCGGGTACCGGGCCCGGGCGAAGCGGGGCTGGTTCTGCGGCGTCCTCGGCGGCGCCCTCGACCTGCCGCACGCGTGCGTGGAGGTCGAGGACGACGACGGCGCGCTCAGGAGCGTCGACATCGCCAAGGCGCAGCTGGCCGCGCGGCTGTCGCCGGACACCGCCGGCTTCCAGGAGCTGTGCCTGGGGTCGGTCTACAACAAGGTGATCCCGTCCACCGCCGACGCCGGCGCGTCCTTCGGCCGTCACGGCTGCGGGTCGGGGCGGGCGGTGGTGGTGCGTGCGGACATCCGGTCGGCGCGCTGACGCCGAATTTTCCTCGAACTGCTCCGTTACTGGAAGGGCGGGTCAAAAGATGGCGGTAGGGATCGAACCGATCGTGCTGGAGCTGGAGCGGCTGGAGCAGCTGGCCGAGTCCGGCTACTACAACCCGTACACGATGTTCGACTGGCCGGAGGCGATCGAGCCCGGTGTGCCGTGGATGAGCGAGAGCCTGACCACGCTGGCGGGCACGCCGATGTGGGACGAGCTGACGCGTGAGCAGCAGATCGCGCTGACCAGGTACGAGGCGGTCAACTTCTTCAGCCTGAACATCCACGGCATCCGTGAGCTGATGAGCGATGTGGTGATGCGCATCCACGGGCGGGCCTACCGGGACGTCTCGGAGTTCCTGCACCACTTCATCGGCGAGGAGAACGAGCACATGTGGTTCTTCGCCCAGTTCTGCCTGCGCTACGGCGGCAAGCTGTACCCGGCGCAGCCGGCGCTGAAGGCCGGGGCGGTGGACCACCTGTCGCCGGTCGCCCGTGAGCTCGTCGTGTTCGCGCGGATCCTGGTCTTCGAGGAGATCGTGGACCACTACAACGCGCACATGGCCACCGACGAGTCGCTGCCGGCCATCGCGCGGGAGATCAACCGGGTGCACCACCAGGACGAGAGCCGGCACGTCGCGTTCGGCCGGATGATCTTCACGAACCTGCTGGGGCAGGTGGCCCGGCGCGATGCGGGCGAGGTGCCGGTGATCGCCCGGTACCTGGAGGACTACCTGCAGTACAGCATCGCCACCCTCTACAACCCGGCGGCCTACCGCGACGCGGGGATCCCGGACGCGCTGGGGCTGCGGCGCAGGGCGTTGGAGCACCCCGCGCGGGTGGAGGCCCACGAGCGGGTGCTGCGGCGCACGCGCCGGTTCCTGTCGAAGGCGGGCGTGGGACGGGAGGCCGTGCGGTGAGCGGGGAGGCGATGCAGGCGGTGCGGGAGTTCATCCTGGGCCGCAACCCGGAGCTGGCGGAGCTGCCGGAGGACCTGGACCTGATCGACAGCCGGGCCATCAACTCGCTGGCGTTCGTGGAGTTCATCTTCCTGCTGGAGGAGCTCACCGGCGAGGCCACCGACCCGGAGGACCTGGACCTGGACGACTTCCGCACCCTCGGCGCGCTGGAGGCGCGGTTCTTCAGGAAGGAAGCAGGGCGATGACCACAGCGGGCGAAAGCGGCCTGGGAGTGCTCGACGGAGGCCAGCTGCGGCTGCTGCGGGCCGTGGACGCGGTGTTCCTGCGCCTGGCGCGGGAGTGGGAGGCGCCGGAGTTCCGGTACCCGTTCCTGATGCGCTGCCAGGACCTGGACACCTTCGACTACTACGACAACTTCCCGCACCTGGGGCTGGCCGCGGCCCGGCTGGACCCGCAGCGCCTGAAGGAGCTGCTGGCGGCGGGGCCGCGGCCGGTGCGGCAGGTGCCCGCCGCGGTGATGGAGCCGGCCGCGTTCGCGCTGCCGTCGGCGGCGTGCTACTCGGTCTACCTCGACCTGGCGGGTTCGCGCCTGTCCGGCGACGGGGTGCTGCGCACCACCGTCGGCACGTGTTTCCGCAACGAGGACCACTACCGGGGCCTGCAGCGGCTGCTGGGCTTCTCGATGCGCGAGATCGTCTGCGTGGGGCCCGAGGACGTGGCGAAGAAGCACCTGCTGCGGGCCAGGGACGCGGTGGTGGGGCTGTGCGCGGCGCTGGGGCTTCAGGTGTCCCTGCAGGCCGCCACCGACCCGTTCTTCGACCCCGACGGGGGCAAGGCGAAGATGCAGCGGCTGTTCCCGGTGAAGGAGGAGTTCGTCGTGGAGGGCCTGGCCGTCGGCTCGGTCAACTACCACCGCAACTTCTTCGGCGAGCGGTGCGACATCCGTGCCGGCGGCGCGACCGCGCACACCAGCTGCCTGGCCTTCGGCCTGGAGCGGTGGGTGCACACCCTGACCGCCCGGTTCGGCAGCGCCGGCGCGGCCGTGGCCGCCCTTCAGGACCTGGGCTGATGCGCCGGCCGCTGGCGCAGGTCCTGGGCGTGGAGGTGGGCCTGCTGCAGTCGGGCATGGGCGGTGTGGCCGGCACCGAGCTGGCGTGCGCGGTCTCCCGGGCCGGCGCGGCGGGCTGCGCGGGCGGCTACAAGCTGGCCGGTGACGCCCTGTCGGCCCTGCTCGGGCGGCTGGTGGCCGGCACCGGCCGGCCGGTGGGGGTGAACCTGATCCCCGAGGTCGTCGGGGAACGCGACCTGGCCCGGCAGCTGGCACAGGTCCTGGAGGAGACACCCGCACGCGTCTACGTGTCCCTGTTCGGCCTGCCCGCCGGCGACGCGCTCCCCGCGCGCGCGGTGGCCGCGGGCCGGCACCTGGTCGTCCAGGTCGGCACCGTCGAGGACGGGGTGCGGGCGGCCGGGCTCGGCGCGGTGGTGGTGGCCCAGGGCACCGAGGCCGGCGGCCACCTGCTGGGCACCATGCGGCGCGACGCGCTGGTCACCGCGCTGCGCGAACGCCTGCCCGATGCCTGCCTGGTGGCCGCCGGCGGCATCGGCTCCCCCGCCCAGGCCGAACGCGCCCTGGCCGCCGGGGCCGACGGCGTGCTGCTGGGCACCGCGTTCGTCGTCGCGCACGAGTCACGCGCACACGGGCGTTTCAAGGACGCGGTGGCCGCCGCCGGCGACGGCGACACCGTGATCAGCGGCGTCTACGAGATCGGCTGGCCGGGCCGGCGCCACCGCGTGCTGGCCACCCCCGTCACCCGCGACCCCGCACAGCCCGCCACGTTCATCGGGCGCACCGTCGTCGAGGGCAGGCCCTACCTGGTACCGCGGTTCAGCTCCGCGGTCCCCACCACCGCCACCACCGGCCGGATCGAGGAGATGGCACTGTACTGCGGCCGTTCCTGCGCCGCGGTCGACGGGCCGGCACCGGCCGCCGCCGTCGTCGCCGCGTTCGCCCCCGTCCTGCCCCGCAGCGGGCCCCGGCCCGACGGCGGAGACGGCGACGGGCAGCAGCCCGGCAACGGCGACGGGCCCGGCAGCGGGGAGCAGCCCGGTGGCGGAGACGGCGGCGGGCCCGGCGGCGGGGAGCAGCCCGGCGGCGAGCCCGGGAACGGGCCCCGCGGCGGGGAACGGCCCGGGAACGAGCCCGGCAACGAACCCGGCGGCGGGCAGCAGCCCGGCAACGAACCCGGGAACGGGGAGCAGCCCGGCAGCAGGCCCGGGAACGGCCCCAGCGGCGGAGACGGCGACGGGCCCGGCGGCGGGGAACGGCCCAGCGGCGGAGACGGCGACGGGCCCGGCGGCGGGGAACGGCCCAGCGGCGGAGACGGCGACGGGCCCCGCGGCGGGGACCGGCCCAGCAGCAGGTCCCGCAGCGGGGAGCAGCCCAGTGGCGGGCCCGGCGGCGGGGAGCAGGGCGGGAACGGGCGGCGGCCCGGGAACGAGAACGCGCACGAGGACCGGCCCGGGAACGGGACCGGGAACGAGAACGAGCCCGGGAACGGGACCGAGACAAGGACGGGACGCCATGTCAGCCGGTGAGGCGCAGGACCACCACGACCTGCAGTACTACGACACGCCGCGGATCCGCACCCGTGAGGGCGTGGAGCTGTACCACGAGGTGAGCGGCGAGGGCACCGCCATCACGCTCCTCAACAACTTCTTCATCACCAGCCCGTTCTGGCGCGAGTACACCGCGGACCTCGCCCGCGACTTCCGCGTCGTCAGCTACGACCTGTGCAACCACGGCGCGTCCTCGCGCCTGGCGCAGGAACCGACCTGGGAGGAACACGCCGCGGACGTGGTCGGGCTCCTGGACGCGCTGGACATCGAGTCGACCTACCTGGTCGCCACCTCCGCCTCCACCCAGCTGGCCCGCGACGTGGCGCTGGAGTACCCGGACCGGGTCAAGGGCCTGGTCCTGGCGGGCCCGGTGCTGGGCCTGCGCGGCATGCGCCGCCACCGCCAGCTGAACCGGGCCTGGCTGCTGACGCTGCAGAACCACGGCATGACCGCCCTGTACGGCCACATGTACCCCGAGGTGATCAGCGGGGACATGAACGAGGAGTCCGGCACCCCGGGGTTCCTGGGACTGCGGGAGAGCTTCCTGGCGATGTCCACCCCCGAGGAACTCACCAACGGCCTCACCCTCGTCCAGCAGGGCGAGACCAGCCCCGAGCTGCTCTCGCGCGTCCAGGCACCGACCCTGATCGTGCTGGGCGACGACGACATCCTGCTCAGCCCCACCCGCGGCCACGAGCTCGCCGCCCTGTTCCCCGACGGACGCTGCGAGATCATGCCGAACGCCGGCCACGTACCGTTCCTCGACGACCCCGAGGGCTTCCAGACGATCGTGCGCAAGTTCGTCGAGGAAACCGACTCCCATGCCTGACACGACACTCCAGACCCGCACCCCCCACACCCGCACCAGCACCGGCACCGGCACCGGCACCGGCACCGGCACCGGCACCGGCACGGACGACACACCCGCCGCGGCCGGCACGCCCAGTGCTGGCGGCACCGACACGCCCGGCACGCCCGGCTCCCCCGCTGCGGACACCGCGGCCGGTACGGACAGCACCCCCGGCACCGGTACGGGCGGCACGCCCGGCACGCCCGGTACGGACGGTGCGCCCGGTACGGACGGTGCGGGCGGCACGGACGGCGCGGGCGGCACGGACGGCGCGGGCGGCACGCCCGGTGCTGGCGGCACCGGCACCCCCGGCACGCCCGGCTCCCCCGCTGCGAACGCCGCGGACGGCACGGACAGCACCGGCACGCCCGGTACGGACGGTGCACCCGCCGCGGACACCTCGCCCGGCACGCCCGGCACCGGTACGGGCAGCACGCCCGGTACGGACGGTGCGGACGGTACGGGCGGTGCGGCGGCTGTGGTCAGGGCGCGTATCCGCGAACTGCTGGCCGGCCTGTTCAGCGACGGGGAGTTCACCGCCGCCATCGCCGACGGCGCCTCGCTGCGCGAGGCCGGGGTGCCGTCCACCGCGCTGGTGAGCCTGCTGGTCGCGATGGAGGACGCGTTCGGCTTCGAGTGGGAGGACGACGTGCGCCCGGAGGTGCTGCGCTCCGTCGAGTCGCTGGCCGGCCACGTCGTGGCCCTGCGGAACTGACGGGCCCGCGGTGACGGCCGTGCCGGACGTACCGGATGTACCGGACGTCCCCGCGGGCGTCACCGGGGCCTGGGCCCGGTTCTGCCCGGTGCCCTGGCCCCACGGGCCGGCCCAGCAGCACGCCGCGGGCCGGCACGCGGCCGCCGCGGCCCTGCACGCGGCCGGGGCCGGGCCCCGCGCACACCACGTGCCCCGCGGCCCCGGCGGCCGGCCGCTCTTCCCGCCCGGCTACCCCGGGTCCATCTCCCACACCGACCGCCTGGCGGTCGCCGTCGTGGTCCCCGGCGCCCGCGCGGTCGGCACCGACCTCGAGAACGCGGCCATCGCCCCCCGCGTGGCCGGCTTCGTCCTCGCCGGGCCCGAACGCCACCGGCTGCTCGAACCCGCCGGCCCGTACACCCCGCGCGAGCTGTTCGCCGCCAAGGAGGCGGCCTTCAAGGCCATGCACACCACCGGAGCGCCCGAGGGCCTCCTGTTCTGGCAGATCCGGCTCGCCCGGCACGCCGGCACCCTGACCGCCTCGCACCACGGGCGCCGGGTACCGGTGTGGGTCCGCTCCACGGCGGACCTCTCGTTCGCCGTGGCGGTACGGCGCTGAACCCCACGGCCCACCTCGTCCTCCCCGGCCCGGCCGGCGAAGGAACAGCGCAGGAGAAGAGGGGGAAAACCCGCAATGAACCGCACCATCCTGGACGTCGTCGACGGCTTGTTCCGCCACCAGCTGCAGGTGACCGAACTCAACCCCGACGTACCGCTCGTGAACTACGGCCTCGACTCCGTGCGCTCCATCACGCTGGTCGTCGACATGGAGTCCGAGTTCGGCGTGCAGATCTCCGACGAACAGGCCGCCGCGATGCACACCCTGCGCGACGTCGCCGACCAGGTCGGCGCCAGCCTGGCCGCCCGCACCGCACACGACGGGCAGCCCTCATGAACACCGACGACGCCTTCGCCCGCCACACCCGCCCCGAATTCGCCCGCCTCTTCCGTGCCCTGCGCCTGGACGCGGTCTACCAGAGCGGCCACGGCGACCACCTCACCCTGCGCCCCCCACTCCCCGACACCACCGACACGGACACCGGGGCCGACACAGCCGGCACGGACACCACGGCCGACACGGACACCGGGGCCGACACGGCCGACACGGCCGGCACGGACACCACGGCCGGCACCGCGGGCACCGTCGGCACTGCGGCCGGCACGGACACCACGGCCAACGCCGGCACCACGGGCGCGCCGGACACCGTCGGCACGGACACCACGGCCGATGCCGGCACCGCCGGCACCGCGGCTGCCACGGCCGGCACGGACACCCCCAGCGCGAGCACCGCGGCCGGCACCGGCACCCCCAGCGCGAGCACCGCGGCCGACGCGCACACCACGGCCGGCACCGGCACCGCGGCCACACCGGACACCCCCGCAGGCACCGCGGGCACCGTCGGCACCACGGCCGGCACGGCCGCCACGGGCGCGCCGGACACCGTCGGCACGGACACCACGGCCGACGCCGGCACCCCCGGCACCGCGGCCACCACGGCTGACGCGGACACCCCCGACGCGGGCACCGCCGGCACCACCGGCACCGCGGGCACACCGGACACCCCCGGCACCCCCACCACAGCCACCGCGGCCGCCGCGGCCGCCGCGGCCGCCGCGGCCGGTGGGGAGCGGGTGCTGGACCTGGTCGGCGGCGCGGGCGCGTCACTGTTCGGGCACAACCACCCCCACCTGCTGGCGGTGGCCCGGCGCTGCCTCGACGAACAGGTCCCCTTCAACGCCCAGGCCAGCATCCGCCCCGCCGCGGCCGAACTGGCCCAGCGGCTCTCCCGGGCCGTCGGCGCCACCACCGGCGCCTCCTACGTCGTCACCCTCGGCAGCACCGGCGCCGACGCGGTGGAAGCCGCCGTCAAACACGCCACCGTCGAACACCGCCGCCGCCTGGGCGCCCTCCAGGAAGACCTCGAACAGGCCCTGCGCCGGGTACGGCGCGACAACCTCGCCGACGTCCCCTGCGCCGGCGGCCCCGCCACCGGACGCCCCTGCGCCGAAGTCCTCACCGAAGCCCTCCAACGCTGCGAGGCCGTACGCGACGCCGAACCCCTGTTCGTCTCCCTGCGCGGCGCCTTCCACGGCAAGACCGCCGGCGCCGGCCCCCTCACCCACGGCGGCAACGTCCCCGCCGACCTCCACGTCCCCGGACCACGCCACCACCGCCTGGACGACTGGACACCCCACGCCGTGCGGACCGCCCTGGACGGCGAACGCGTCACCATCCACCCCGTCACCATCGACGCGGCCGGCGTCCCGCACTCCACCACACGCCACCTCTCCCCGCTCGCCGCCTGCTTCGCCGAACCCCTCCAGGGCGAATCCGGCGTCCACGAAGTCCCCGCCGCCACCCTCGCCGCCCTGCGCCACCTCGCCGACCACCACGACGCCGCCCTGGTCTTCGACGAGATCCAGTGCGGCATGTCCCGCACCGGCACCTTCCTCGCCTCCCAGGACAGCGGCGTCAACGCCGACTACTACCTGTTCTCCAAATCCCTCGGCGGCGGCCTCGCCAAAATCTCCGCCCTCCTCGTCACCGAGGACCGCTACGTCCCCCAGTTCGGCCGCCACCACACCTCCACCTTCGCCGACGACGACTTCTCCGCCCGCATCGCCACCGCCGCCCTCGACCTGGCCCTGTCCTGGCGCGAACGCATCACCAAAACCGGCCTCCTCCTACGCGAACGCCTCGATGAGGCCGCCGCCCGCTGGCCCCGCGCCATCGCCGAAGTCCGCGGACGCGGCCTGCTCCAAGGCGTCGAGTTCCACCTCCCCCGGCCCGCCTCCGGCCTGCTGCGCGAAGTCTTCGACACCGAATCACTCGGCTACCTGATCGCCGGACGCCTCCTGCACACCCACCGCATCCGCGTCATCCCCACCCTGTCCGCCCCCACCACCGTGCGCGTCCAGCCCTCCGCCCTACTCGAGGCCGACGACATCGAACGCATCGGCACCGCCTTCGAAGACGTCGCCGCCCTCCTCACCCACGGCGACTACGCCACCCTCCTGGACCACCTCACCACACCGCCCACCGGCCCCTGGCAGCCACCCCGCCACATCCCCCGCCCCCGCACCACCCGCCCCGCACCACCCCCGCACCACCCCGGCGACACCCCCCGCGTCGCCTTCCTCGCCAACCTCGACATCCCCGCCGAACTCCCCTCCCTCGCCCCCGAACTCGCCCCCTGGACCACCCCCCAGTGCGAAGCCGCCCTGGAACGCATGCACGGCGAACTCGACCCCTTCGAAGTCACCCGCCACCACATCACCTCCCCCACCGGCACCCGCACCGAAGTCATCATGATCGCCGCCCCGTTCACCGCCGCCCAGGCCACCACCGCCCTACGCGCCGGCCACGGCAACTGGCTGCGCCACACCGTCCTGGAAGCCGTCGAACTCGCCCGCTCCCTCGGCGCCCGCGCCATCGGCCTGGGCGGCCACACCTCCATCGTCACCGACGCCGCCCGCGCCGTCGTCGAGGACACCATCAAAATCACCTCCGGCAACTCACTGACCGCCGCCTGCGCCCACGACCTGATCCGCCGCCACCTCACCACCCAAGCCCCCGGCACCCGCCACGCCGGCCTCGTCGGCGGCATCGGCAACATCGGCGCCGTCATGGCCGAACTCACCGCCCCGCACTGCGACTCCCTCCTCCTCGTCGGCCGCCCCGGCTCCGCCAGGCGCCTGCACACCCTCGCCAAACGCCTCGACCACCTCACCGACATCCGCATCAGCGAAAACCTCGACGCCCTCACCCACTGCCCCACCATCATCACCGCCACCAACTCCGCCGACCCCGTCCTCCTCCCCCACCACCTCCCCACCCGCCCCGACGTCCTCGTCTGCGACCTCGCCGTCCCCGGCGACGCCCACCCCGACCTCGCCACCACACCCGGCGTCACCCTCGTCAACGGCGGACGCATCCAACTCCCCGACCACCAGCAACCCCACTTCCCCGGCATCACCCTGCCCCCCGGAATCCTCTACTCCTGCATGGCCGAAACCATCCTCCTCGGCCTCGAACCCCACACCCCCAGCCCCTCCTACGGCGCCCTCACCCCCCACGGCGTCCACGCCGCCCGCGACCTCGCCGCCCGCCACCACTTCCACCCCGCCCGCACCACCGCCCACACCCTCACCGTCCAACCCTGGACACCGCACACGAACACCACCCACCACCCCCGATAACCCCCGCCCGCACCACCGCCCACACCCTCACCGTCCAACCCTGGACCGCGCAGACGAACACCACCGCCACCACCAAGGAGCGCCCCCGATGACCCGCCCGCACCCCCGCCACCCCACCATCCTCCACGCCCTGCTCGCCGCCGCCGAACAAGGCCACCACGCACCCACCGTCACCCTCGCCCACGACACCACCCACCAGGAAACCCTGCGCCACGACACCCTCCTGGACGCCGCCGCCCGCACCGCCGCCGCCCTCGCCGAACACGGCATACGCCCCGGCGACCGCGTCGTCCTGTGCCTGCCCACCGCAGCACCCTTCCCCACCGCCTTCCTCGGCACCCAACTCCTCGGCGCCACCCCCACCGCCATCGCCGTCCCCGCCCGCCTCGGAGGCGCCGCAGGCTTCGAAAGCCAACTCAAAGACCTCCTCGACTACCTACGCCCCGCCGCCCTCATCACCACCCCCACCGTCATCACCGCCCTGCCCCACCTCACCGACACCCACCTCACCGACACCCGCCTCATCAACGCCGACACCCTCCACACCCGCGCCCTCGACCCCACCGCCCCCACCCACCCCCTCAACCCGCCCCACCCCGACACCCTCGCCCTCATCCAATGCACCTCCGGCTCCACCGGCACCCCCAAAGGCGTCCAGATCACCCACGCCAACCTCGCCGCCAACTGCGAACAGTTCACCACCGCCCTGCACTGGACCCCCCACGACACCACCGTCAGCTGGGCCCCCCTCTACCACGACATGGGCCTGATCACCGGACTCATGTGCCCCCTCTACGCCGGCGCCGACACCGTCCTCATGCCCCCCACCCGCTTCCTACGCGCACCCACCGAATGGCTCCACCACATCACCACCCACCACGGCACCATCGCCGCCGCCCCCAACTTCGCCTACGGCTACCTCACCACCCGCGTCAACGACAACGACCTGAACGGCATCGACCTCTCCACCTGGCGCATCGCCCTGTGCGGCGCCGAACCCGTCAAACCCGCCACCATCAAACCCTTCATCGAACGCTTCACCCGCTGGGGCCTACCCCCCAACGCCTTCACCCCCGCCTACGGCATGGCCGAAGCCACCCTCGTCATCACCACCACCCACCCCGACACCCCCCTCACCCACGACTCCATCAACCGCCACACCGCCGCCACCCACCACACCGCCACCGACACCGACCCCAACAGCCCCGACGCCCTCCACATCGTCGACTGCGGCCCACCCCTCACCAACACCCGCATCCGCATCACCGACACCCACAACCAACCCCTCCCCGACAACCACATCGGCCACATCCAATTCCAAAGCCCCTCCCGAACCACCGGCTACCACAACCTCCCCCACGAAACCCGAAACGCCACCACCCCCGACGGCTGGTGGAAAACCGGCGACATCGGCTACCTCCGCAACGGCAACCTCCGCATCACCGGCCGCGCCAAAGACCTCATCATCATCCGCGGCGCCAACTACTACCCCACCGACATCGAACACGCCGCCGAAACCGTCCCCGGCATCCGCCCCGGCGCCGTCATCGCCCTCGCCCACCAACCCGACCACACCGACACCGAAGAACTCCACCTCATCGCCGAAACCGAACTCCACCCCACCCACCACCACACCCTCCGCCAAGCCATCCACGCCGCCATCACCACCCACACCGGCATCCACACCACCACCATCCACCTCGTCCCCAAACGCGCCATCCCCAAGACCACCAGCGGCAAACTCCAACGCACCAAAGCCCGCGAACTCTTCCTCCACACCACCCCACCCACCACCCCACCCACCACGGCCACCACCACCCCAGCCACCTAACACCCACCACCCACACCACAGACGAGACCACCACCCGCCACCGCACCACCCCGGCCGCACCCGCGCCCCGGCCCGCCACCGCCCACGCCCCGGCGGTACCGGCCCGGGGCGCCCGCACACCACCCCAACACACCACCACCCCGCCGCCCCGCAGACAGGACACCCCCATGCCCACCGCCGACACCCCGCCCGCGCACTCCCCCGCCACCGCGACCGGGCCCGCCCGGGACGGAAAGCTCTCCGCCGGCCTGACCACCCCCAAGATCGTCTTCCTGGTCGTCGCGGCCGCCGCCCCCCTGGCCGCCATGGTCTGCACCGTGCCCCTGGCCTTCGCCCTCGGCAACGGACCCGCCGTCCCCGCCATGTTCGTCCTCGCCGGCCTCACCCTGACCTGCTTCTGCACCGGCTACGCCGCGATCAGCCGCCACATCGTCAACGCCGGGGGCTTCTACACCTACATCGCCCACGGCCTGGGCCGCCCGCCCGCCGTCGCCGCCGGCCTGCTCGCCGTCCTGTCCTACAACGCCGCCGCCGCCGGACTACTCGGCTCCTTCGCCTACTTCGCCCACCTCACCGCCGCCTCCCACGGCATCGACCTGCCCTGGCAGGCCTGGGCCGTGGCCGGAGCCGCAGCCGTCGCCACCCTCGGCTACCGCCAGATCGACCTCAGTGCACGCGTCCTCGCCATCGCCATCACCTGCGAAACCGGCATCCTCCTGCTCCTGTCCGCCGCCATCCTGGCCCGCCACCACAGCTCCGCCCTGCCCGCCACCGCCTTCACACCCCACACCCTCACCGCCCCCGGCACCGGCGTCACCACCATGTTCGCGTTCATCTCCTTCATCGGCATCGAATCCGCCGCCCTCTACAGCGAAGAAGCCCGCACCCCCCAACACAGCGTCCCGCGCGCCACCTACCTCTCCGTCTGCCTCATCGCCCTCTTCTACGGCTTCACCAGCTGGACCGCCCTCGGCGCCCTGGGCCCCGACAACGCCCGCACCACCGCCGCCGGCCAACTCGGCGACCTCTTCTTCCACCTCAGCGACGACTACCTCACCACCACCCTCACCACTCTCATGCAGATCCTGCTCTGCCTCAGCCTCTTCGCCGGCTGGCTCGCCCTGCACAACGCCGCCAACCGCTACATGCACGTCCTGGGCCGCGAACACCTCCTGCCCCGCGCCCTGGGACACACCCACCGCCGCCACAACTCCCCCCACCGCGCCAGCCTCACCCAAAGCGCCTTCACCCTCCTGACCGCCACCGTCTTCACCGCCGCCGGACTCGACCCCTACCTCGGCCTGACCACCAGCATGCTCGGCCTGGGCACCCTGGGCATCATCGTCCTCCAGGCCGGCGCCTGCCTCGCCGTCATCGGCTACTTCCGCCACCACCCCGAACGCCACTGGTGGCGCACCGCCCTCGCCCCCGCCCTCGCCCTCACCGGCCTCACCACCGCCACCACCCTCGTCGTCCTCAACTTCGACACCATGACCGGCACCCACAACCCCGTCGTCACCACCCTGCCCTGGCTCATCCTCGCCATCACCCTCCTCGGCCCCGCCTACGCCCTGTGGCTACGCACCACCCACCCCCACCGCTACACCCGCCTCACCCACCCCACCACCACTGCACCGGACACCAACGCCGCGGACACCACCGGCACCAGGCCACGCACCACCGCCGAGCCGGAGGCCACAGCAGTGGACGCCACCACCCGTACAGCGATCGGAAACTGACTGTCCGCCAGCCATCGGCGGCGCGCCGGGCCCGACCGGCAGCCACCCGCGCCCGGGTGGCGCAGCGGGGGGTGCAGAAGCGTTGCGGCGTGCGGCGGCCAGTGTCGATGCAGAAGCGGTCGCAGCCGGATGCGGCGCAGCGCCCCCAGGCGCCGCATCGGATGCCCACCACACCGGAGACCGCCGCGCCGGGCCTGCTCTGCCGACGCCGCCAACGCCGCCACCGCCCGTACGACTACGGAAAACTGACTTTCCGAGCGTGTCAGAAAGTTCGTGTAAGTCCGTGATCTGGAAGGCTGGTCTGGGCCCGGTTGAGGGCTCTGACCGGCCGGAACGGACAAGACATGGGC
>NZ_JBHJUK010000184.1:0-14342 GCF_042266225.1 Kitasatospora sp. NPDC056181 | reverse complement strand
GGCCACATGCTGTAGCCGCTGGCGGTGTTGAGGGTGCCGTCGCCGTTGCCGGTCCACAGGAGGAGGTTGCCGTCGGAGAGCTTGCCGGCGACGTCCGTCTTGCCGTCGCCGTTGAAGTCCGCCGCGACCAGGTCGCTGACGGCGCTGAAGCCGGTGCCCGGCCACATGCTGTAGCCGCTGGCGGTGTTGAGGGTGCCGTCGCCGTTGCCGGTCCAGAGCAGGAGGTTGCCGTCGGAGAGCTTGCCGGCGACGTCGGCCTTGCCGTCGTTGTTGAAGTCCAGACGTGGGTGGGCGGTCACGGGCGGGGTGGTGGGGGTGTCGACGATGCTGTTGTTCCGGGCGGGCCGGTAGGTGCCGTACCCGGGGAAGTACGGGTAGGGGATGGTGCGGTGGTGGACGCCGCTGCCCGTGAACTCGTAACCCACGTAGGAGGTGTGGCCCGGGTCCGTCCAGTGGTCGAACATGACGATGTGGCCGCCGCTGCCGGCCGCGTCGTTCAGCAGCGCGTCGCCGGGCTTGAGGTCGCCCTTGCTGATCCAGGAGGCGACGCCGCTGGGGACGAAGCTGGTCGTGTCCAGGCCCGGGGTCGCCAGCTTCCAGGCCATCGAGACGTAGCCGGAGCAGTCCTGGCGGTAGCCGTCGTGGTAGGTGGTCCAGCTGTAGCCGAGGCCGAGGTTGACCCATGCATCGGCCCGGGCGAGCGCCTCGTCCCGGGTGATCCGGGCCGAGGCGAGTGTGGCCGCCGCACCCGACCCGGGTGCGGCCTGGCTCTTGGACCAGGTGGACGGGCCCTGACCCGCGCCGCCCTTGTCGTTCGTTCCGGGGACCGCCGTGCCCGCGCTCGTCGGCTCCGGCCCGGCGTGGGCGGGGGCGGCACCGAGGGTCAGCGCGGACAGCCCGGCCGCGAGGAGCGTGGCGGCGAGGCGGACGGCGGGGCGCGAAACAGACATGGAGGTCTCCAGACCGGATGAGGGGATGTCAGGACGGAAGGCGCCGGTGCGGCGGCCGCCGGCATACGACGGCGCAGGGGGAGCAGGCCTTTCGCGTACAGGACAGGCCGTGGGAGGGCGCTGGACGGGGCGTGGTGGGCTCGCTCCGCCCCGCGTTCCCGGGGTTGTGGTGTGCCGGTTCCCCGGCTGACGACCACTAGATTTCCAGCGGGTGAGGCCGCCCGGAAGGGCTGCCGACCGGCCGGAACAGGCCCGGGACGCTTCCGGCCACCCGCCGACCCGCCGTCGCGGCCGTCCCACTCGAACGGGGGAGCAGAGGTCGCCGTGCGGGGTGGTTGTTGCGAAGCATGGGGGGCGTACGGGCCGCCCGGGCCCGGGCCAGTGACTCGGGAGAGGGATCCGCGGTGCGCGAAGTTCAGGATGTGCCGAAGCGGGGCGGCAGAGCGGTGCGGGCGGTGGCGTTCGTGGCGGCGGTGGGCGGGGTGGGGGTGCTGGCGGCGTGCAGCAGCTCGTCGACCAACCCGTCGCTCGCCTCGTCGGCACCGGCCTCGACGCTGAGCACGGCGCCGAACCCGTCGACGTTCTCGGGCGAGCCGCCGTCCGCGCTGGCCTCGACGGCGGAGTCGGCGCTGGCCTCGGTGTCGGCGGCCGCCGCCTCCGCCTCGGCCGCGGCGGCCTCGTTCGAGGCGTCGGTCTCGGCCCAGGCCGTGGAGGCGCGGCAGAAGGCCGCGACGGCGCTCGGAACGCTGGAGAACGGCGGGAACGCACTCGGGGACGTCACGATCACCGGGATCCCGCGGACGCAGACGGGCGGGCTGCACGCGGTCGTGGTGACCATCGTGAACAGCGGGGTCAGCACCGCCTCGTACGCGGTGCAGGTCGACTTCACCGACACCAGCGGGAAGGCGGTGGACAGCTCGTACGTCGGCGTCCAGGACCTCCCGGCCGGGGACAAGGCCCAGCCGATCGCCTTCAGCCGGGCCCCCGCCGACCAGACGCTGCTGCCCGTGGTCGTGAAGGCCCTGCGGTACTGACCCCGCCCCCCGGCGTGGGGTCGGTACCGCAGGGCGGTTCGGCGGGCGCTACGGCAGCGGGATGCGGACGACCTGCGGGTCGTGGTCGCTGAGCTGGGTCGGGAACTCGCTGTTGAGGTGGACGATGTCGTAGCCGTACGGCTTCGCCGCCAGGGCACCGGAGATCAGGATGTGGTCGAGCACCTGGGAGTTGCCCTCGTACACGTAGGTGTAGCGCTCGTTGAGCGGGAGGGTGCGGGGGAGGTCGACCAGGGAGCCGCCGGCCGTCAGCAGGTCGGCCGTCTGGGAGAACTCGAAGTCGTTGAGGTCGCCGAGCACGATGACCGCGGCGTTCGGGTCGACGGCCAGGATCTGGTCGGTGAAGGACTTCACGACGGTGGCCTGGGCGTGCCGCTGGGTCTCGGAGGGGCGGGCGGGCTGCTGGTAGCGGCCGAACAGGGGCTGGTCGCCGCCCTTGGAGTTGAAGTGGTTGGCGATCACGAAGACCGGCTTGCCGTTCCAGCGGAACTCGCCGGCCAGCGGCTTGCGGCTGGCGTCGAAGGCGGAGTTGGCGGGGTCGATCCGGCCGGGGGAGTAGGCGAGCGCGGGGGTGCCGGCGTTGTTGACGACGGAGTTGGCGGTGGTGGAGCCGGCGCCGGCGCGGTCGGTGAAGGTCAGGCCGCGGTCGGAGCGGTAGAGGAAGACCTGGCGGATGTTGCCGCCGGGCTGGCCGCCGTCCTGGTCGTCCTGCGGGTTGATCTGGCGGTAGGAGTACGCGGGGCCGCCGGCCGCGGTGATTGCGGCGGTGAGCTTGGCGAGGGTCTGGTCGGCGGCGACGACGCCGTTGTCGGTGGCGCCGCTGTTGTCCTGGATCTCCTCCAGGGCGACCAGGTCGGGCGACCTGAGGTTGCCGACGATACCGGCGGCGAGGCCGTCGTACTTGCTCTGCGGGTCGCCCGGGGCGAGGTTCTCCACGTTGAACGTGGCGGCGGCCAGCTCGCCGGCGGCCGGTGCGGTGGTGGTCTCGGGTGCGGTGCCGCCCGGGGTGACCGCGGGGGTGGCGGTGACCAGCAGCTTGAAGTTGCCGAAGGAGTAGTCGAGCACGCCGACGGTGGCGCCGCTCAGGGTGTCGCCGACGGTGGCGGCCGGGGTGGGGGCGAGCACGTCGTCGAGGATGACCCGCTCGGGGTTGGCGTCGTTCGCCTGGAGCAGGATGCCGCCCCGGGCGGTGCGGGTGGTGCTGCCCTGCGGGACGACCGGGATCTCACCGAACTTGCTGGTCGGGCCGACCACCGCCGCGTTGTCGAGCTCGACCCGCATGCCCTCCAGCGACTCCCAGAAGTCGAGGCCGTCGGTGGCGGGCCGGAAGCCGCCGGCGGTTTCGACGTCTCCGCCGGTGACGCCGGAGACGACGGTGGCGGGCGGCACCCGGCCGCCGGTGCCGACCACGGTGGGCGCGGGCAGTGCCGCGTTGTGGGCGAGGACGGTGACGCTGGGGCCGGTCAGCTCGGTGATGGTGAGGTTGGTGGTGCCGCCGGTGCCGCCCGGACGGAACTCGCTCACCGTGCCGCCGACGGTCACCGAGTCGCCGACCGCGACGGTGGGGGCGGACGAGGTGTAGACGTAGACGGCCTCGCTGGTGGCCGGGTCGGCGTCCGGCGTCGGGTCCTGGTACCAGAAGCCGGCGGTGCCGACGGCCGTCACGACGCCGGGCACCGCGGAGACCGGGCGTCCGGCCAGCGGGGAGGTCCGCGCCGCGCCCTGGACGTCGTGTATTCGGGTGCCGCCGCCCGTGCCGCCGCCGGTGGACGAGGAGTTGCGCGGGGCGGGTGCGGTGACGGCGAAGTCGGCCGCGTTGCCGTCGGTGTCGGTGGCGCCGCCGCCGGCCCGCAGCGCGGCGGTGGAGTTGGAGAGGTTGCCGGTCGGCGAGCCCTCGGCGGAACTGGCGGAGGAGCCGTAGCCGACGAAGTCCCGCACGTCGGGCTGGGTGGCGCAGCCCGAAGTGCACGTCAGCGCCGTGCCGTTGGTGACCAGGGCGACCTTGCCGGAGGTCGCGCTCAGGGCCAGCGTCCCGGTCGCGTCGGGGGTCGGCAGGGCCGCGCCCGCGCCGGCGCCGGCCGCCTCCTGGACGAGGTAGTACCTCCCGGGGGCGATGGTGCCGGAGAGGGTGGTCCGGGACCAGGACGAGCCCCCGGCCGAGGCGTACTGCACCGTCCAGCCGGTGACGCTGACCGGCGCGGTGCCGCGGTTGTACAACTCGATGAAGTCGTTGGCGTACGGGGCGCCGGAGTTGCCCCCGCCGCCGTACACCTGGCTGATCACGATGTCCGGCGACACCGCCTGCGCGGTGGCGGCCGGGAGGGCCAGCAGTGCTCCCACCACGGCGGCGGCGGAAGCCACCGCGAGGGTGCGGAGCCGGACTCGATCGGTACGCCGCATGGGCTTTCCTCCTGATGGTCCTGACGGGCGGACGGTCTGACGGGCGGATGTTCCGACGCGCGGACGGTCTGACGCGCCGACGGTCTGACGGGTGGTAGTGCCTGGGCGGTGATGCGTGGGCGGTGATGCCCGGGCGGTGATGCCCGGGCGGTGCGTGTCTAACAGCGCCACCCGTGCCATACCGCGCGCTGCGGCCGACGGCCAGACGTACAGCGGGAGAACAGTCAGGGCGTCATGTACGTACCAAGAAGGTTCGGGTGCCCGTCGACGCGGCGCCGGAGGGTCGGCGCGTCCGCGGCGGCACTCCTCTTGTCGGGCGGGCTACCGGTCGGTAATCCTTGCTGGCATCGCGAATCCCTGCTGACATCGCGTCCAACAGAGGAGCCCCATGCCCGCCGACGTCACCTTCCCGCTGCCCGCCCCGCACGGTCCGGGGGAGGTGACCGTGCGCCACCGGCGGCTCGGCGCCGGGAGCCCGCTCCTGCTGCTGCACGGCATCGGCCACCACTGGCAGGCCTGGGAGCCGGTCCTGCCCGCACTCGCCGAGCGGCACGAGGTGATCGCCGTCGACCTGCCGGGCTTCGGCGCCTCGCCCGCCCTGCCACCGGGCGTGCCGTACGGGGTGGACGCGGTGGTTCCGGTGCTCGGACGGCTCTGCGCCGAGCTCGGCATCGAACGGCCGCACGTCGCCGGGAACTCGCTCGGCGGGCTGCTGGCCCTCGGGCTCGGCCGGGCCGGGCTGGCCCGCTCGGTGACGGCACTGGCACCCGCCGGCTTCTGGACGGAGGCCGAGCGCCGCTACGCCTACACCGTGCTGGGCGGCATGCGCGTCGGCGCGCGGGTGCTGCCGCAGGCGGTCGTCGAACGGCTCGCCCGCTCCACCGCCGGCCGGGCGCTGCTGGTCTCCACCATCTACGCCCGCCCGGCCCGCCGGGACGCCGCCGCGGCGGCCGCCGAGACCGGGGCGCTGCGCGCGGCGACCGGCTTCGAACCCACCCTGGCGGCCGGTCGCGGCCTGCGCTTCACCGGGGACCTCTCCGCCCTCCCGGTCACCGTCGCCTGGGGTACCCGGGACCGCATCCTGCTGCGCCGTCAGGGCGTCCGCGCGCTGCACGAACTGTCGGACGCCCGGCTGGTCCGGCTGCCGGGCTGCGGCCACGTGCCGATGAGCGACGACCCGGAGCTGGTCGCCCGGGTGATCCTGGGCACCTGCGCGCAGGTGGAGGAGGAGGCCGGGCGGGTCAGTCCGTCAGCGTGATCCGGATCCCGACGGTGCCGCGGTCGCCGCGCCGCAGCCGGCTCCCGAGCAGGGTGACCACGCCCAGCAGGCCGTACTTCTGCCGCAGCAGGGTCCGGTAGGCGGCGGTCCGCTCGGGGCCGAGGATCTCGGCGGTGGCCGGGTACGCCTCACCGGTCGGCCGGCCCTTGACGTCGCAGGGGCCGACCAGGACGTCCGCGCGGTTGCGGATGCGCTTGACCTTCCAGGAGTCCGTGACGGTCCACACGCCCAGCGCGTCGCCGTCGCGGACCACCCAGACCGGGGTGGGCACGCCGGTGCCGTCCTTCTTGTAGGTGGTCACCAGCAGGTAGCTGCCGGAGGAGAGGCGGACCAGGCGCTCCAGCCGCTCCCGCGAGGCGGGATCGGGAGTGGCGGGATCGGGCGTCGCGTCGTTCATGGCGGGAAGTCTAGGGGGTGTTCGGGGCGCCGCCCGCCCGCTCGTCGGCTTGTCCGCTCGTCGGCTCGCTGCCCGCCAGGCCCGGCCGCCGGTGGGCGGCGGGAGGGCGGGGCCGGGACGGCCACCGAGTCGAGTGGCATCGCGACGGTGAGGGCCGTCGTCATCTCCGGGTCGCTGGGGTCGCTCGGGTTGCTGGGGTCGCTGGGGTCGCTCGGGTCGACGGCCGAGATCGGCGCGACAGCCGGCTGCCGGCGATCCGGGCCCGGCGCTGCCCGACGGTGTCGTCCGGGCCGGTGAGGGTCTCGCCGCGGAAGCCTGTTCGGTCCGAGGTCACGGCTCGAACGCGTGCAGCGCCGGGTACACCGCCTCCACCCGTTCGGCCGTCCGGGCGAAGTCGCCGCGCCCCACGGTCGAGAAGCGGTCGAGCAGCCAGGGCTCGATGCGTGATCCCTCGGACCCGGCCGGTCAGCGGGAGCGCCGGGCCCGCTGCCGGGCCGCCACGACGTGGGCGCGGACGGAGCGGGCGAGCCGCCGCCGGCGGCGACGGCCGCCCACCGCCGTCGCTCCGCCCAGCGCGGTGGCCCCGGCCCGGGGGAACGCGACCGGCACCGGTACGGCCTCCGCGGCCACCGGCCGGAACCGGCTCCGGCCACGGGCCCGGCCGACCGCCCAGAGCGCCAGCGCCCCGCACAGGGCCATGGCGGTCCAGCCGGCCGGGCCGATCGCGTGGTGGGCCTGCTCGATCGCCCGGGGCAGCCCGCCGGACGCCGGGGCCTCGCCGGCGGGTGCCGAGGCGGCCGGCTCCTCCACCAGGTGCCCGACCGGCTCGACCTTGCCCGCCGCCGCGAAACCCCAGTCCAGCAGGCTCGCCGCCTCGTCGTACACCTTCGCCTGCGACTCCGGGTGCATCACCGTCACCAGCAGCGTGCGGCCGCCGCGTTCGGCGGCACCCGTGAAGGTGGCCCCGGCGTTCGAGGTGTAACCGTTCTTCACCCCGATCAGCCCGGGGTACTTGCCGAGCAGCCGGTCGGTGTTGGCGATGTCGAAGGCCGTCCGCTGCCCGGTCGTCTTGTCGACACCCCCGGGGAAGCGCGCCGTGCGGGTGGAGCAGTAGGCACGGAAGTCCTTGTTGCGCAGCCCGGCGCGGGCGAACAGCGTCAGGTCGTAGGCCGAGGACACCTGTCCGTCCTGGTCGTATCCCTCGGGGGAGACCACGTGGGTGTCCCGGGCCTGGAGGGACAGCGCGCGGGCCTGCATCTGGGCGACGGTCTGCGCAAGTCCGCCGTTCATGTGGGAGAGGACGTGCACCGCGTCGTTGCCGGAGCTGAGGAAGACGCCGCGCCAGAGGTCGTCCACCCGGTACGGCAGGTTCTCCTTGATGCCCACCAGACTGCTGCCCGCCCCGAGGTCGGCCAGCTCGGACGGTGCCACCTTGTGCTCCAGCGAGCGGTCGAACTTGGGCAGCACGGTGTCCGCGAACAGCATCTTCAGCGTGCTGGCCGGCGGCAGCGGCGCGTGCGCGTTGCGCGCCGCCAGCACCTCGCCGGTGGCCGCGTCCGCCACCAGCCAGGACCGTCCGGTCAGCTCCGCGGGCAGCGCGGGCGCCCCGGCCGACGGAGCCACCTGCACGGCCGGCCGCCCCAGCCGCTCGCCGCCGACCACGGCGGCCGCGTCCCGGGCGACGGCCACCGGCGCGGTGACGGCCGGCGCGGTGACGGCGAGGACCAGCGTGGTGGCGGCCAGGAGCCGCGGGGCGACGGCGCAGGTCGCGGCCGCCCTCCTGACGTGGTGTGACCTCTGCGGCACCGAGCCCTGCTGCGCTGCTGTCTGTCGCACCGAGCCCTGCTGCGCTGCTGCCTGCCGCACGGAGCTCGGCTGCGTCGCTGCCTGCCGCACGGACCTCTGCTGCACTGACCTTGGCTGCACTGACCTTGGCTGCACACGGCGAACGTACCTGCGCCACCGCCGGGCCGCCGCGCCCGCTGCTCCGTCCGGGCCCTCCGGAGGCCGCCGTCCCGCGCCGGGGAGCTGGTAGCGTGCCGGACATGTTCCTCCCCCGTGTCTAGGCGACCCGCCGCGACCGCGTCCCACCGTCGGGCGCGGCGCATCGGTGTCCCCGCACGCCCGCGGGCACGGCTGCGCGCCGGGCCCGCCTCCACCGAGGAACGTTCCCTTGACCCCCTCCTACCGCGCTGTCCTGCGCACGCCGCACGCCGGCCGCACCTTCGCCGCCGCACTGCTCGGCCGGCTCTCGTACGGGATGGTCCCGCTCGCCCTGATGCTGGCCGTCCGGGATGCCACCGGCTCCTACCCGGCGGCCGGAACGGCGCTGGCCCTCTTCGGACTGACCAGCGTCCTGCTCTCGCCCGCCCGGGCCGCGCTCGTCGACCGGTTCGGCCCCCGGCGCGCGCTGCCGCCGCTGGCCGCGGTGTACGCCGGGTTGCTCGCCCTGACGGCCGGCGCCGCCTGGCGGCCCGGCGCTCCGCCGTTGCTGATCGGCGTGCTGGTGGTGGCCGCCGGCGCCTGCACCCCGCCGCTCGGGCCGGTGATGCGGACCCTCTGGCGGAGCCTGGTGCCCGATCAGGCCCTGCTCCGGCGCGCCTACAGCCTGGACACCGTCGCCGAGGAACTGCTCTTCGTCGGCGGTCCGCTGCTGCTGGGGCTGCTGCTCGCGGCGGCCGGGCGGGTCGGCCCGGCCGCCGGGGTCGCGGTGGGCGCCGGGCTGGTACTCGCAGGCGCGTTCGCGCTGGCCTACTCGCCGGCCGCCCGGGAACTCACCGGGACCGCGGCGGTCCGGGGGGAGCGGTCGGACGGTCGGCCGACCGGGGCGCCCGGGGGAGCACTGCGCCGGGCGGTGCTCGCCTCGGCGGCGACCGGGCTGGCACTCGGCGCGCTGGACCTCATGGTGGCCGCCTTCGCGGAACAGCGCGGACGGGCGGACGCCGTGGCCTGGGTGCTGGCGGCCCTCTCGGTGGGCAGTGCGGTCGGCGGCCTCGCCTTCGGCGCGCTCCGCTGGTCCGCCCCGCACGCGGCCAGGCTTCCGGTACTGGCCGCCGGGCTGGGCGTCGCACTGGCCTGCGCCGGGCTCGCGCCGAACCTTCCGGTGGCCGCGCCGATCCGGACGGGGCGGCGGCAGCGCGCGCAGAACAGGTCCTCGTCCCGGACGCGGGTGCGGCTCACTTTTCCGGCCGGACTCGGGCCCGCTTCGGCCGGATGGTGGCGGCCAGGTCGACCACGTCGGCGCCGCCGGAGGCGGCGGTGCGGCGCGGTGCGGCGTTCTCGGCTCGGGTGGCGATCAGGTCGGCGGGGGTGACGTCGAGGATGTCGCAGAGCGCGGCCAGCACCGGCAGCGACAGGCGTTCGGGTGTCTGGGTGACCAGCCGCCAGACCTGCACCGAGGACAGTTCGATGCCGCGGTCGGCCAGCAGCGGGGACAGGTCGGAGGCGGCGAAGATGCCGCGCTGGGCCATCACCTCGCGCAGCCGCCACTGGTAGCTGACCTGGCGTTTCATCGTGCCCTCCTTGCCGGCCGCAGAGCGGCTTCCATCGTCGCGTCCAGGACCCGTCGCAGCGTACGGGTGCGGAAGTCGGAGGACACGCAGGTGTAGATCGCGGTCGTGGAGGCATAGTCGTGGCCGACCTGCTCCTGGACGAAGCGGGCGTCCCAGCCGTCCTCGATCAGGTGGGTGACGTAGGACCTTCGGAAGGAGTGGAAGTCCAGGTTCTCGTCCAGGCCCAGCGCGTCGCGATAGGCGGCGAAGCGGGTGTTCATCTGCGAGAACCCGATCCGTGTCGAACGCTCCGACGGCCACAGGGCCCCGGCGCCCGCAGTGGTGAAGTGCGGGCGGACCTCCTCGTTCCACTGCTGCAGGATCTCCGCCGACCAGTCCCAGACGGTCAGCACGCTGCGGCGCTTGGGCGGCGAGCCCTTCTTCGCCTTGCCGTGGCGCACGTAGAGGACGCCGTAGTCGCCGAACTCGGGCCCGTCGGGGTTGCGGCCGAAGTCGACGGTGTCGAGCATCCTCGTCTCGTTGCGCCGCAGGCCGAAGGCGTAGGCGGTCTTGAAGAGCACCGCGTCGCGGAAGGCCGGCAGCCAGCCCTTGCGGCCCCGGCCGCGAACCTTGTCGACCTGGTCGTCGGCGTAGTCGAAGAAGGCCTGCAGCTCGTCGCGGGTGAAGGCGCGCTTTCCCGCGTCGGCCTCGGCCTCGGCCTCGTCCACGTGCACTGCGGAGTTCCACTCGTGCACGACCTGCACCGGGTGTGTGCCGAACCGCTCCTCGCAGCTCGCCGCCCAGCCGTAGGCGGGGTCGGTGATGAAGGAGCAGAACGAACGCACCGATCCCTGGTAGTTCCGCAGCGTCGAGCGCTTGAGTCCGCGCACCGCGCGCAGGTCGCCCATCCACTCGTCCAGCATCTGCGGCGACCAGGCCCAAGGGAATGCGTCGGCGTGGTGGACGAACGCCCGTACCGTCTTCTCCCGGCCCTCGATCGTGGAGAACGCCAGATTGCGTGCCAGCTGCTGGTTGCGCCAGCCGTCCAGCATCGCGGTGAACACCTGCTCGTCTGGCCGCAGCAGCGGCAGCCCGCCCACCAGATGAAGCCCCACCGCCCCCGGCGCCAGCCTCGTTCCACCCATCCCGCGGCAACCCTCCGTCACCTACATCAGACGAAGGAATCTTTCATCAGAAGTAATCGCCGGGCAAGTGCCCAGTTCAGAAGCCCCTCCGATTGCTGCCGCTCGCCGTCAGCCGTCCCGCCAATCTGTAGAGAACTACCCCTGCAAGCCGGTCGACCTGCGATAACGTCAGAACCCCTGAAGCTATGCGGATTGGCCGCAGTACTGCATCTGATGAAATTGCGGCCGCTTGGTACATCGGAACGAAAGCCGGCGCTAAGGCCGGGCCGGTCTCCGGAGGCCGTTGACCTGGGCTGATCGTGGGCTCCAACCTTCGCGGGTCGATGTTGTCGATCTTCGGAGGGCCGTTGTGGCGGTCGAGGTTCTGACGGATGAGCAGGCGTCCCGGTACGGGGCGTTCTACGGCGCCCCGGCGCGGGCGGGGATGGCCCCCAGGCCGACGAGGCGCTGCGCCGGATGCGCGACTGCTCCCCGCGCCCGCGGGGATGGCCCCCCGTTCCCGGCAGCGGGTGCCGGACGTGGTCCGGCACCCGCTGCGCAGCCTGGTGGCGGTCTTCCGCCGCCCGTTGTCCCGGAGCCCGTGGTGGCGGCACGGCCCCGAAGCGTCCGGCCGCCGCGCGGGGGAGTGCCTGCTCGCCGGTCCGCTTCCGTGCGGTCCGACCGGCAGCCGACCGCTTACCTTCGGGGAGCAGGGAGGGTGCGTGGGTCAGCTGCGGGAAAGCCCCCTCCTCGGAAGGCGGCGGTACAGGAGGATCGCGCCTCGGGCCGCCAGGTAGCCGAAGGCGGACAGGACGAGGAGCTGGGGCAGCAGGGCGGTGGCGGCGGACGCCTGGCCGCCGAAGAGCAGGGGGTGAGCAGCGGTGGGGCCGCGAGGACGGTGGCGGCCATCACCGCGTCCCTAAACCCGTGGGTGCTGCGGGCCAGCGCGGCTCCGGTGGCGAGCGGGGCCCAGAGGCCGAGCCCGGAGGTCGTGAGGACCTCGATCCATTCCTCCCCGCCGCCGGCGGCACCGACGGCCGAGGCCGTGACGACGACGGCGAGCCACAGCCCGGTGCCGGGGCGGCGCTCCCGGTCGGGCGGGGCGAGCAGGAGGATCAGGGTGTTGAGCGTGATCAGCCCCAACCCGCGCGGGCCGAGGCCGAGTTCGGCTGCTGCGGCTCGGTCCAGGCCGAGCGGCCCGGTGTAGGACAGCAGGCAGAACAGTGCCGCCGAAGCGGCGGCCAGCAGGGCCAGGACCCGTGCGGCGGACCAGCGGTCGGCCACCACCGCGCAGGCCGTGAGCGCGGCCGGGACGAGGAACGAGATCGCCGCCAGGAGCGGGCCTCCGTCGGGGAAGCCGCTGGTGGAGGAGCCGTGGGTCTCGGGGCTGACGGCGGTTCGCACGTCGCGCACGACCGAGGCTGCCGCGTAGGTTCCGGCGAGCAGGGCGGCGATCGGCGCCGCGGTGGCGAACGGCCGGCCCGTCGGGCGGTGGGAGACCAGGCCGAGCCGGACCCGGACTCCGTGCCCGGCGACGTCGGCCACCTCGCGCAGCCCTCCGGCCGGACCGGAGAGCGATCCGGCGGGCGGCGAAGTCGGTCACCTCCGCGAGCGCGCCGGTGCCGTACGAGGACGGGTAGAGCGCGAGAGCCCGCCGGAGAAGCCAGGCGTTCAGGGGGTGCTTCGAGGTCATGCCGAGCCTCCTGCGGAACGGGTCCGGGGTGCCGCCAGGCGGCGGTCCGCCTCGCGCAGGGCGGAGCGCAGGCGGTCGGCCTCGGTCCTGAGCGACTGTTCTCCGTCCGGGGTGAGGGTGAACACGCGTCGGGGGCGTCCGTCCACCGTCTCCTCGCGCTCGACGCGGATCAGCCCCTCAGCCAGCAGGCGGTCAAGGGTGCCGTAGAGGCTGCCGGCGCCCAGTCGCACCCGACCGTCGGAGATCGCGGCGACCTCGTCCCCGAGCGCGTAGCCGTGGCGCGGCCGGTCGGCGAGTGCGGTGAGGAGGAGGAAGGTCGGCTCCTGCATGGAGCGTTTGTTCTTCACCCGGCACACCGTAGTACGGTCACCGTAGTATCTGGCAAGAGGCGCCCCCGTTCTTCTCGGCCGACTGCGGGCCGCCCGCCCGGCGGCCCTCCGCTTCGCCGGGCCCCGCCCGCACCCCGGGCGGCAGCGGCGCGAGGTCCTGGGACACCCTTCCGTCCCGGCTGTGATTCACGTCACTGCCGGCGGCTCGGTGCAGCACCCGGCCCCGTTCCGCCGTCATGGGGGCAGTGATCGGGACGGGACGAGGAGAGGAGGTCGGCGGGTGAGGTTTCGCAGGAGCGGTCCGGGCATCGGATTCACGGAGTTCGTCGCACAGCGGTCGGGAGCGTTGTTCCGCACCGCGTATGCGCTGACCGGTGACGTGCACGTGGCCGAGGATCTGGTGCAGGAGACGCTGGAGCGGGCGTGCCGACAGTGGCGGAAGGTCGCGGTGGCGGACTCGCCGGAGGCGTACGTGCGCAAAGTGCTGGTCAACCTGGCCAACGACCGCTGGCGGCGGCTGTCGCGCCGGGGCGAGCGCCCCGGGCTGTCGGGGGTGCCCGAGACGGCCGACCCCCGGGACCGGTTCGGGCAGGTGGATCTGCGCGCGGAACTGATCGAGGCACTGCTCGGGCTGCCGATGGGCATGCGCAGCGTGGTGGTCCTGTACTACCTGCACGATCTGGACGCCCGGCAGGTCGCCGACGTCCTGGACATCTCTTCGAGTGCGGTGAGGTCCCAGCTCGCCCGCGGCCTGGCCAAGCTGCGCGATTCCGTATCGGGCGCCCAGGCGCCGCACACGCCGTCGGCCGCTTTCGGAGGTACGAAGTGAGGAACACGTCGTCCGGACCGGCCCCGTTCGAGCCGGGCCTCGAAGCCGAGCTGCGTGCCGCGGTGGCCTCCTTCGCCGACGGGCCGACGGCGCCGGTCGTCGACGCGGCCGCGATCGAGCGAGCCGTCAGCCGCAGCCGCCCCCGCCGGGCGCTCCTCGGCACCGCTGCGGCGTGCTGCGTGCTGGCGTGCGCCACGGTGGGGTTCTTCGCGCTGAAGCCCGTGCCGCCCGCGCCCGGCGCCTCCCCGTCCCTGTCCCCACCGGCGAACGGGGCGTGCACCCCGCTCGCCACCGGCACCCCCAGGAGCGGGAGCGCCGATGCGACTCCGACACAGGAGCAGGAGCAGACCGCGGGAGCGGGCATCGTGCTGCCGGACCTGGCCGGCATGCCGGTCGAACAGGCCGGAAGCCTGCTGCGCGGACTCGGACTGAGCTGCACGATCATGCGGCACACGGACTGGAACGCTCCCGCCGGGCAGGTGATCAGCAGTCAGCCCCGGGGCGGCGCAGAACCGGTGGCACCGGGCTCGTCCGTCCTCCTGCTGGTCTCGACGGGCAAACCCGGCGGAACCTGAGCGACCGGGCCCTTCGGCCCGCGCACCGGCCGAGTGACCCAGGGGCCGGTGCCGGGCAGTCCGTCGACCGCGGCGCACCGGCTGGACGCCCGCCCCTCCGGGCCGCTGCTGGACTTTTCCGAGGGGCGCGTGCGGGGAGGGGAGCGGGGGGTGCCTCTATGTCCTTCGTCAAGGCTGAAGGGGTCATGCGGGCACGGTTTCAGTGGTGCGGGTCTCGTAGAAG
>NZ_JBHJUK010000183.1:0-14356 GCF_042266225.1 Kitasatospora sp. NPDC056181 | reverse complement strand
GCGCTCCCCCGGGCCCGCCGGGTGCCGGCGCCCGGTGGCGCCGGGCCCGGGAGGCGCCGGGCGTTCCGGCGTCACCCGGCGGCTCCGCGGTGTGGCGTCACTTCGCCAGGAAGGCGAGGAGCGCGCTGTTGACCTCCTCGGCGTGGGTCCAGAGCAGGCCGTGCGGGGCGCCCTCGATCTCGACGTAGTCGGCGGACGGAAGGGCCTTGTGGAAGGGGCGGGCGGTGCCTTCGGCGGGCAGGATGCGGTCGGCCGTGCCGTGCAGGATCAGGGCCGGCACGTCGATGCGGGGGATGTCGGCCCGGAAGTCGGTGTACCAGGTCGACGGCGCGGCCGACGCGGCGAAGGAGCCGCCGCCCGCCGCGGTGTTCCAGCTGTTGCGGACCGCCTCCTCGCTGATCCGGGTGCCCAGGTTCTCGTCGAGGTTGAAGAAGTCGGCGAAGAAGGCCGTGTAGTAGGCGTAGCGGTCGGCCTTCACGGAGGCGACCACGCCGTCGAAGAACTCCTTCGGGGCGACGCCCTCCGGGTTGTCCTCGGTCTTGAGCAGGCAGGGCTCCAGCGAGGCGAGGAAGGCGACCTTGGCGACGCGGGCGGAGCCGTACGCGGAGACGTAGCGGGCGACCTCGCCGGTGCCCATGGAGAAGCCGACCAGGACGGCGTCGGAGAGGTCGAGGGTCTCCATCACGGTGTTCAGGTCGGCCGCGAAGGTGTCGTAGTCGTAGCCGGTCGTCGGCTGCGAGGACCGGCCGAAGCCGCGGCGGTCGTAGGTGATGACGCGGTAGCCGGCGTCGAGCAGCGCGGCGCTCTGGCGCTCCCAGGAGTGGCCGTCGAGCGGGAAGCCGTGGATGAGGACGACCGGCCGGCCGGTGCCGTGGTCCTCGTAGTAGAGGTCGATGGCGGTGGAGTTCTCCTGGCCCACGGTGATGTACGGCATGGGGTGTTTCCTCGATTCGGTTCGGCTGGTCCGCGCGTCGGGATCGGCGCGGCAAGCCGTCACGCTAGGCCCGGCAGGGCACCGGTTGTTGTCGCGCGGTGCACCGCACCTGGCCGGGGGGCGCACCGCGCCCGGCCGGGGGGCGCGGAGTCGCCCGCGCCGGGCCGGTCCCGCTCAGCCGGCGGGGGCGTCCCCGGTGCCGGCCTCCGCCAGCACCAGCCGGGCCAGGTGGACCCGTGAGTGGACCGAGAGCTTGCGGAAGACCGACGCCAGATGGGTGTTGACCGTGTGCGGGGAGACGACGAGGGCGGCCGCGGCCGACCGGTTGGTGTGGCCTGCGGCGATCAGCCGGGCGACCTTGCGTTCCGAGGCCGTGAGCGCCTCCCAGCCGTGGCCGGGGCGCGGCCCGGAGGGCCCGGTACGCCGCGCGGAGCGCTGCCCGGAGCGGGCCGCCGCCCGGTCCAGGCCGGCCCGGACCAGGTCGGCCTCGACGCTCGCCCCCGCCTGCGCGTAGGCCTCGTACGCCGTGGTCAGGGCAGGTACCGCGGCGGCGTCGCCCGCGGCCAGCAGTGCGCGCCCGAGGTCGGCGGAGGCCGCCGCGAGGTGCAGGGGGCGGGGTCCGGTGCGGAGGATCCGGACCGACCGTTCCAGGAGTCCGTGGTCGGCGTTCAGCAACGCGGCCGCGTGGGCGGCGGTCCCCTGCGCGGTCGGCACGGAGGGGTTGCGGGAGGCGTACCCGGCCGCCTGGGCGACGAGGTCCCCGGCCAGGGAGCGGTCCCCGGCGCGCAGGGCGATCCGCACGGCGTCGACGAGACGGGTGCGCAGCAGCCTCCACCGGACGAAGGGGTGGTCCCGCTGGGCGGACCGGACCCGTTCGGCCGCTGCCGCGTGGTCGCCGTCGGCATCGGCGACCACGGCCTCCAGGTACTGGTGCGCGGCGTGGTTCCCCGTGTTCGGCCGGTCGGCCAGGGCCGCCCTGACGACGTCCAGGTGTTCCCCGGCCGCCTCGCGGTCGCCGCGCAGCACCGCCAGCAGCCCCCGGCTGACCCGGATGTTGACCAGGTTGCCGGGCACCTGGATGTCCGCCTCCAGCCGTTCGGCGGTGACGAGGTCGGCCTCCGCGTCGTCGAGCCGCCCGAGACCCAGGTTCAGGCTCCCCTGGGCCCACGTCAGCATCGCGGGGCGCAGGTGTCCGTCGCCCGCCGTCCGCAGCAGCCGCCGTGCGGAGTCGAAGTCGTCCAGGTGGACCCGTGCGACGACCTCCTCGGGCAGGAAGGCCGCGTCGAACGCGTTCAGCGCCGTGTGGTGTCCGACGGCGGCGGCGCAGTCGCCCTCGTTGAGGGCGATCTCGCCGAGGCCCCACAGCGCGAGGACGCGGGCCTCCCGGTCCCCGGCCCGCTCCGCCTCGGCGAGCGCCCGTTCCCCGGTCCGGCGAGCCGCCCCGAGGTCGCGTCCGCGGGACCGGGCCAGCGCCTGGCGCGCGGTCAGCCGGGCGCGGACCGCCGGGTCGGTGACGACCGCCAGCGCCGCCGTGGAGCGGCGGGTCAGATCGTCGACGTCGTCCAGGTGCCACAGGGTGTCGCCGAGGACGGACTGCAGCCGGGCGAAGACGTCCAGCGGCGGCCGGCGGGCCAGCAGCGCGTCGCCGGTCTCCCGCGCCCGGGTGTACCGCCCGGCGCGGGTCAGCGCGGTGACGGCCCGTTCCCCCACGCTGAACGCCGCGGGCGCGTGGGGCGGCACGAGTTCGAGGGCGCGCACGGCCAGGTCGGCGGCGAGGTCGGGCATGACGGCGCTCACGTCGGCGGCGGCCCTGCCGAGCAGGGCGATCGCCTCGTCGTCGCCGGTTCCGGCGCTCTTCAGCAGGTGCGGGACCGCGTCGACGGAGGTCCCGCCCGTCGCGACGAGCCGGCTCGCGGCCTCCCGGTGCAGCGCGCGGCGCGCCGAGGGGGCGAGGTCGGCGTACACCGCCTGACGGAGCAGGTCGTGGCGGAACCGGAGGCGTTCGCCGTCGTCGTCGAGGAGCCCGGCGGCGATCGCCTCGTCCAGCTCGCAGATGAGACCGGAGGCGGGCCGGCCGCACAGGGCCGCGGCGTCGGCGAGCGTGAACGTGCGCCCGAGGACCGAGCCGATCCTCAGGAAGTGGAGGGTGTCCGGCCGGAGCGCGGCCAGTCTGCTGCGCACGCCGAGGACCAGCCGCTGCGGCGGCTCCGACGGCTGCGGCCCGTCCACGCCCGACGCCGCGATCCCCGTCAGCATCTCGGCCGCGAGGAACGGGTTGCCGCCCGACCCGTCGAGGAGCTCCGTGACCCTCTGCGGCACGTCCCCGCCCAGCACGTCGCGTGCCAGCTCGGCGAGGGCCCCGTCGGACAGCGGCCGCAGGGGGAGGCTCGTCGTCCGCGGCCCGTCCCCGGACAGGCCCGGGTCCTCCCTGCCCGCGAGCAGCCACAGGACCGGGGAGGTGCGCAGCCGGGCCGGCATGACGTTCAGTGCGAACCGGCTCAGCGGATCGGCCCACTGGACGTCGTCGATCGCGATCAGTGCGGGCGTGCCCGCCGACCGCTCCTCGATCAGCTGGGCCAACCGTTCGACGAGCCAGATGCGCTGGTCGTGATGGCCCGCGAGGTGCGCGAAGTCCGCGGTGGACAGCAGCGGCGGGTCGCCGTCCAGGAGGCCCGAGGCCAGCGAGGTGAGCGGTGCCAGGTCGTGCAGCTCCTCGGCCCGTCCCTGGCTGACGAGGAACCCGTTGGCCCGTGCGATCGAGACGGTCTCCTCCAGCAGCACGGTCTTCCCGATCCCCGGCTCGCCCAGGAGCAGCGCGATCGCGCCGCCGTCACCGTCGCGCACCCCCTCGACCAGGGCGCGCAGCCGCTCCAGCTCGGGCTCGCGGCCCCGCAGCCCGGGCCGGCTCGGCCCGCCGTTCACGGGCCGCTCCTCGCGGCCCCCGCACCGGCCGGTCCCCGGGCTCATCCCTTCACCGATCCGGCGAGCAGGCCCCGGGCGAAGTGCCGCTGGAGGGAGAGGAAGACGGCCACCGGGACGAGGGCCGACACGAACGCCCCTGCCGTGAGCCGCTGCCACTCGCTGCCGCGCGTCCCCGCCATCGCCGCCAGTCTGACCGTCATCGGCGCGGTCTCGGCCGTTCCGCCCGACAGCGCCAGGGCCACCAGCAGGTCGTTCCACACCCAGACGAACTGGATGACCGCGAACGTGACCAGGGCCGGGCGGGCGAGCGGCAGCACGATCCGGAGCAGGAGCGTCCCGTGCGAGGCGCCGTCGACCCGCGCGGCCTCGATCAGCTCCCGGGGCAGCCCGGCCAGGAAGTTGTGCAGGAGGAACACCGCGAACGGCAGCGCGAAGGCCGTGTGGGCGAACCAGACGTGGCCGAACCGCGCCGGTCCGGTGACGTTCCAGGCGGGCAGGAACAGCCACCCCCGGGAGAAGAGCCTCAGCAGCGGCACGAGTGCCATCTGGAGGGGCACGATCTGGAGCGCGAAGACGCCGACCACGAGCGCGTCGCGCCCCCTGAAGTCGATCCAGGCCAGGGCGTACGCGGCGAGGAACGCCAGGACGAGGGGGAACAGCACCGAGGGAACGGTGATGACGACCGAGTTGACGAAGTACTCGGCGAGCCGCCCCGACGCGTTGCCGCCGCCGGTGACCACCTCGCCGTAGTTGTCGAGCGTGAGGTGCGGCGCGCCGAACACGGTCCACCAGCCCGTCGTCTTGATCTCGTCCGCGGGGCGGAACGAGGAGAGGAGCAGACCGAGCGTCGGCGTCGTCCAGAGGACCGCGACCACCACGGCGGTCAGCGAGAAGGCGCGGGAGGCCAGACGCTCCCGGACACCGGTCACCGCGCGCTCCGCTGCGCCCGGACCTGGTAGGCGACGACGGGGGCGACGAGGACGAAGAGGAGCACGGCGAGGGCTGCACCGCGGCCCGTCTCCCCGTAGCGGAAGGCCTGGTCGTACATCGCGTGGGCGACGACCTCCGTGCCGAACTGGCCGGCGGTCATCGTCTTGACGATGTCGAAGGCCTTGAAGGTGCCGACCACCTCGGCGAGGACCACGACGAGCAGCGTGGGTCTGATCGACGGCACCGTGATCCGCCGGAAGACCTGCCGGGGGGACGCGCCGTCCAGCCGGGCCGCCTCGACCAGCTCGCGGGGAACGGCCCTGATCGCGCCCGTCAGCAGGACGGCCGCGAAGCCGGTCTGCGTCCACACCGCCGCCACGACGAGGAACAGGACGTTCCACGGGGAGTCCACGAGCCACTGCCTCGGCTCGCCGCCGAACGCGACGACGAGCCGGTTCAGCAGTCCGATCTGCTCCGCCTCCGCGGGGCGGTAGGCGTAGACGAACCTCCAGACGAGGCCGGCGCCGACGAACGAGACCGCCATCGGCATGAGGACGACGGACAGCGCGAGCGCCCTGAACCGCGAATGCGCGACGGCCGCCGCGTAGAGCAGGCCGACCGCGGTCACCAGCAGGGGCACCAGCACCACCCAGACCAGGGTGTTGCGCAGTGCGGTCAGCGCCCCGGGGTCGGTGAACATCCACACGTAGTTGTCGAGTCCGGCCCACGCGGTTCCCGTGCTGTCGGTGAACGACAGCGCCAGGGTCTGCAGACCGGGCAGGAGGAGACCGGCCGTCAGCAGCAGGAGTGCGGGGGCCAGCAGCAGGAAGGCCGCGCCCCGCCTGCGCGCCGGCCCCCGGTGCAGCGCCAGCAGGATGAGGAGGACCACCGCCGCGAAACAGGCGACGCCCTGGAGCAGGAACAGCAGTTTGGGCCGCTGGGCGGCGACGTCGAACGGCATCAACGGACCGGCCAGGACCGTTCGATCGAGTCGGCGACCTGCTGGGTGCCCGCGCCGCCGATCCAGTCGACGGCCCCCTTCCAGAACGTCCCCGCGCCGACCGAGGCGGGCATCAGGTCCGAACCGTCGAAGCTGAACCGGGTGTTCGGGTCCTGGAGCAGCTGGATCGCGAGCCGGTCGACCGGGGTGGCGGCGTTCGCCGGGTCCACGCCCTTGTTCGCCGAGACGAACGGGCCCTTCTTCATGCGCGCGTTGGCGAAGTCCGCGGTCGCCAGGTACTGCTGGAAGGCCCGGACCTCGGGACGGTCGGAGAACGCCGCGGCGAACACCCCGCCGCCCAGGACGGGTTGCCGGGCCGTGTCCGTCCCCGGCAGGACGAAGACGAAGACGTCCCCGTCCGGTCCGATCCTGGTGCCCGCCGGCCACTGCTCGGCGTAGAACGAGGCCTGGCGGTGCATCGCGCACGCGCCGGACAGGACCGGGCGGCCGGCCTCCTGGTAGGAGATCGAGGCCATCGACCGGGCCGGCCCGAAGCCGCCGTTGGCGTAGCGGTCGTTCCTGAGGATGGATCCCACGGTGTCCATGGCGTCGATCACCCGAGGGTCGTTGAACGGGATCGCGTGGGAGACCCACTGGTCGTAGACGTCCTTGCCCTGGCGGCGCAGCAGGACGTCCTCGATCCAGTCCGTCACGGGCCAGCCGGTCGCCTCGCCGGACTCGATGCCCGCGCACCACGGCTTGACGCCCGAGGCCGCGACCTTCTCCGTCACGTCCATCAGCTCGGACCACGTGCGGGGAACGCCCAGTCCCCGGTCCCGGAAGAACCTCGGCGAGTACCAGACGAGCGACTTCACGTTCGCGACCAGCGGGGTGCCGTAGAGGGTGCCGTCGACGGTCGTGTAACCGTTCCAGTCCGCCGACCAGCCCTGCTCGGCCAGGGACGCCACCGCGGCGCTCAGGGGCTTGAGGCTGCCCGCGCGCGCGAAGCGTTCCAGGAGCCCCGGCTGGGGGAAGAACGCCACGTCGGGCGCGCTCCCGCCGGCGACCCGGAGCTGGATCTGCGCCTCGAACTCCCCGTCGCCCTCGTACGAGACGTCGATCCCCGTGCAGTCCGCGAAGTCCGCCCAGGTCTCCTCGAACAGGTCGGCCTCCCGGTCCCGGTTCGACCCGTAGACGGTGACCCGGGTGCCGGGGTGCCTGCCGTACCGGGCGTACGGTCCGCAGTCGACGGTGGCCCGGGACCCGGCACCACCGTCCTGCGGGGCGCCGCAGGCGGTGGCCACCAGGGCCAGGGCGGTGACGACGAGCGCGAACCTCGCACCGAAGCTCATGGGTGTACTTCCTCCGATCACCCCCGGAGCAGTCTTGGGGGCGACCCTGGGGCGACCAGAAGCTATCAGCGCTCGAACGTCATCGACCAATCGTTCGACCTGGGGTTTTGTGTCAGCGGGCGGTGGACCGGACCGCCTCCTTGATCAACTCCGCCACGGCCTCGGGCCGGGCCGGCATGACCAGGTGCGAGGAGTCGACCTCGACGGTCGTCATGCCGGCCCGCCGGTGGCCGAAGCGCTCCACGTCGGGGTTGATGGTCCGGTCGTTTCGGTGGCCACCAGGCCCCGGGAGGGCTTGCTCCGCCACGCCTCGACCGGCGCCGCCTCCGTGAAGGCCCGTGCGGCCGGCGGACGCCGGGAGACGGCGGGCACCGCGGCGAGCCCGGGTCGACGTCCGCCGCGAACAGGGCGGGGAGCCGGTCGACCGCCACCGGGACGTAGGTCCCGGTGGCGGCGGTGGTGGTGGCTGTGGCTGTGGCGGTGGAGCCGGTCCCGCTGGTGGTGGAGCCGGCCACGGGGAACGGGGAACGGGGTGAGGACGAGCGCCTCGGCGAGGCCGGAGTCGGGAGTGCGCGGCCCGGCCGGCGGACGTGCGCGCGGGCCCCCGGGCGGTCAGAGCGTGCGGCGCACGCCCGCCTGGCGCTCCAGGTTGCGGAGCTGGACGGCCAGGTCGCCGTGCACGGCGGTGCGGGCGGGGCCGCTGCGGCCGATGGGCAGGACCTCCTCGCTGCGCATGTCCTCCAGCATCAGGGCGAACGCCGCGTACATCGCGACGAGCGCCACAACGAGGCCGAGGGCCCCGGACGTGCGCGTCAGCCACTCGGCGCCCGTGAGCCCCGAGAGGCCGGTGGCCGCCCAGCGGGGCAGCGAGACCGCCAGCACGAACCAGAGCGCGCGCTTGGGCCGGGTCACGGCGGTCATCAGCGCCCCGAAGCAGAGGAACGCCAGGTTGAACACGCCCAGCACCCGGAGGCCGTCGGCCGCGCCGCTGAACATGACGAGCGCGTAGGCCAGCCAGCTACCGGCGAACACGCCCATGAGCGTCGCCGCGATCACGTCGCGGGCGCCGAAGGCCAGGACGCTCACCAGGAGTTGCAGGGCGAAGGCGGGCAGCACGCACAGGGCGACGGCGCCCCGGGCCTCGGGTCCGAAGAGCCCGAGCTGCAGACAGCCCGTCATCACGGAGGCGATCGCCACCGTGAAGAAGCCCAGCGGCATGGGTGAGGCGATGGGACGCAGGTTGATCCGGGTCATCGACCGCAGGTCCGGTTCGAAACGGCGTGCCGGGGTCGCGTCCGGCCCGCCGTCCGGTGCTGCGTCGTCGCCGCCTGCGGCGGGGGAGGCTGTGGTCATCGTGCGGCTCTCTCGTTCAGTGGTCGAGCTCAGTGCTCGGGGTCATTGCCCGGGATCAGGGCTCGGATCAGTGGTCGAAGCAGGGGTCGAGGAACGACGGCGGCGTCCCCGGGTCGGAGCCCCGCGCGACGCGCCACCGGCGGTGCTGCTCGGACTCGGCGGCGGCCTCGGCCACGAGCGACGCCTGGCGGGCACCGCTCTGGTAGCCGCCGAAGTGGGCCACCGGGCTCCACCCCGGGCTCACCGGCGGGACGGCCTCGTCGAGTCCCTCGTACTCCGCACTCGCGTAGACGATCCGGCCGCCGACGACGGTGAGCACCGACTCGATGTCGGGAATGGCGGCCTCGGGCACGGTGAAGTAGTCGTCGGACAGGATCGCGAGGTCGCCGTAACAGCCCTCCCGCAGGGTTCCCTTGACGTCCTGTTCGCCGGTGAGCCGCGCTCCGCCCCGGGTGTAGAGGTCCAGGGCGGTCTCCCTGTCGATCAGGTTCCCGGCCGGGTAGAGCGCGGTGCCGCCGACGGTGCGCCCGGTCACCAGCCAGTGCAGCGCGACCCACGGGTTGTACGAGGAGACGCGGGTGGCGTCGGTTCCGGCCGCGACGGTCAGACCCCGGTCGAGCATGGCGCGGACCGGCGGGGTGTGGGCGGCGGCCTCGGCACCGTAGCGGTCGCGGAACGCGGTGCCCTGGAAGGACATGCGGTTCTGGACGGACAGGGCGCCGCCGAGGGCCGCGATCCGGTCCAGGCTGTCGGCCGAGACGGTCTCCGCGTGGTCGAAGAGCCAGCGGTTGCCGCCGGGGAAGAGCCCTTCCGCCGCGAGCTTCTCGAAGACGGCCAGGTCGCGGCGGATCGTCTCGTCGTAGGTCGCGTGGAGCCGGAAGCCCCACCCGTTCTCCATCAGGAGCCGGACGGCCTTCTCGAACTCGGCCTCGTACCCCGCGGCGAGCTCGGGACGGGGCTCGGAGAAGTTCTCGAAGTCGGCGGCGGCCCACGTCAGGTTCTCGCCCGCGCCGTTCAGCCGGAGCCACTCGTCCCCGTCCCCCGGCTTCACCATCTCGGTCCAGCGCTTCAGATCGGCGAGCTCCTGCCCGGCCGTCTGCGGGAAGAGGTGGTAGGCGATCCGCAGGGACAGCTCCCCCGACCGGGCGAGATCGACGACGGTGGCGTAGTTGTCGGGGAAGTTCTGGAACCCGCCGGCCGCGTCGACCGCGGACGTCAGGCCGAAACGGTTCAGTTCACGCAGGAAGTGCCGCGTCGACGTCCGCTTGTCGGCCTCGTCGAGGGCCGGCGCCTTGGCCAGGGTCGAGTACAGGATGAGGGCGCCCGGCGCCGCCAGGAGGACCCCGTTGGGTTCGCCGTCCCTGCCCCGGACGATCTGTCCGCCGCGGGGATCGGGGGTGTCGCGGGTGAACCCGGCGGCCCGCACCGCGGCCCTGTTCATCAGGGCCGACTGGTACAGGTGCAGGACGAAGACCGGGGTGTCGGGGGCGGCGGCGTTCAGCTCCGAGACGGTCGGCATCCTGCGCTCGGCGAACTGTTCGGCGGTCCAGCCGCCGACGACCCGGATCCACTGCCCCTTGGGGGTGCGGCCGGCCTGCTCCCGCAGCATCGCCAGGGCGTGGCGCAGGCTGCGCACCCCGTCCCAGCGCAGCTCCAGGACGTAGTTCAGGCCTCCCCGGATGACGTGCAGATGGGAGTCGTTCAGGCCGGGGACCACCCGGCGGCCGAGGGCGTCGACGACCCTGGTCGACGGCCCGACGAGGTGGGCGAGGTCGTGGTCGTCGCCCAGCGCCACGACCCGGCCGTCGCGGATCGCGACGGCCCGGGCCCCGGGGCGGGCGGCGTCACCGGTGAACACCTTCGCGTTGCGGACGAGGAGGTCGGCTTGCGCGTCTTCCCGCGGGGCGGGGACGAGGCCCGCCACCGGCATGCTCGTCGACGGCCCGGTCATGCGAGAACCCCGCGCGCGGTGCCGGTGTCGGCGACGACCAGCGGGGTGTCCACCAGGTGCTCGGCCAGGAACCACACCTGCGCCTCGCCGGTGCGGACGACCTCGGAGACCAGCAGGTCGGCACTGCCCTCGTCACCCTCCGCGGAGAGCCTGGCGGCGGCGTCCCGGGCGTCGATCAGGATCCGCTCGTGCGCGTCGAGGAGCCGCGACAGCATGACGGGGACCTCCTCGACGCCGTCCGGCGGCCGGGGAACGGACGTCAGCTCCGCGACGTGGCGCGGGTCTCCGACGGCGACGCCGCCGAGGCTCTGGACCCGCTCGGCCAGCGCGTCCACGATGGCCAGTTGGGCCTCCGCGTGCTTGTCCAGCATGAGGTGGAGCGAGTAGAAGGTCGCCCCGCGCATGAGCCAGTGGTGCTTCTTGTAGAGGGAGTAGAGGATCTGCGTATCGGCGAGGACGCGGTTCAGCCGCTGGCAGGCGTACATGCGGGTGTCGTGGCCGAGGCCGATCGGCAGCTGCTTGAGCGTGCCGAACGCCTGGGTCTCGGCGCCCTTCTGGTGCAGCAGCGGCTGGCCGCCGCCGCGCTGGTGCGCAGGCGTGTGCGTGGTGCCGGTTCCGTTGCCGGACGCGGTGTTCGCGGTGTTCGCAGTGTTCGCGGTTTCCATCGAGTACTCCTGGTCGGGAAGGCATGGAGGGCCCGGCCGCACGGTCGGGGGTGCGCGGGCGGCCGGACCCGGTCTCTGCGGCCCGCGGTCAGCACCCGCCGGGGACGGCGAGTCCTGCGGGGACGGCGGGGCCTACGGGGCTGACGAGGCCCGCTGGGCTGACGGCGGGGCCTACGGGGCTGACGAGGCCCGCTGGGCTGACGGCGCCTGCCGGTGCAGGACGAGCCGGGTCAGCAGCCCGCTGCCGAGACCGGCCACGAGGGCGACGGCCGCCCACCACAACGGGTAGGGCGTAAGGCCCAGGGCCGCGTCGAGGGACCAGCCGCCGGGCCCGGTGGCGGCCAGGGCGACGGCGGTCCCGATGAGGACGAGCGGGTACTCGTACCCGTCGTTCTGCACCCACAGGCCGTGGCGCCACTTCACGGTGAGGGCGACCGTCATGACCCCGACGGCCCCGGTCGCGGCGAGCGGGGTCAGGAGGCCGGCGGCGAGCAGCAGACCCGAGCCGATCTGGCCACCGCCCGCCGCCAGGGCAGTGAGGGCTCCGCCGCGGAAGCCGTCGGCGCGGAACTCCTCGGTGCCGCCCTCCAGCCCCTTGCCGCCCAGGTGCGTGCTGATCTTCTGCACGCCGTGGCCGGCGACGAGCAGTCCCACCAGCAGACGCAGGATCAGAAGGCCGGTGTCCACGGAGATCAGCCGGCCGCGTGCGCGCCGATGACGCTCTGCGCGTACACGACCCCCAGGCCGTACGCGCCCGCGTGGGCCTTGACGATCTCCATGACGGCGCCGTACGTCTCCTGCCGCGCCCAGTCGCGCTGCAGCTCCAGGAGGACCTGCACCCAGGTCACCGGAACCGCACCGGCGGCCACCATCCGCTGCAGCGCGTGCTCGTGGGCGGCCGGGCTGACGCCGCCGGAGGCGTCGGACACGACGTACACCTCGTACCCCTGCTCCAGCGCCGAGAGCGCGGGCAGCACCAGGCAGACCTCGGTCCACAGACCCGACAGGATGATCTTCCGGCGCCCGGTCGCCTTGACCGCCGCCACCAGCGCCTCGTCCTCCCAGGCGTTCATGCTGGTGCGGTCGACGATCTCGTGCCCGGGGAACACCTCGGCGAGCTGCGGCAGCAGGGGCCCGGAGAACGACTCGGCGGCGACCGTGGTCAGGACGGCCGGCACGTCGAAGGCCCGGGCCGCCTTGGCGAGACCCACGGTGCTGTTGATGATCGCGGCACGGTCGCCGCTGCCGGTGCCGAAGAACATCTGCGGCTGGTGGTCGACGAACAGCATGACCGCGTTGTCGGGCGTGAGCAGGTCCGCACTCGGAGCGGCCTGCACCTTGGTGATGTCGAACATGAGGGTCCCTTCGGAGCAATCGGTAGCGCACCGCCGGCTCGGCGGCTCGGCACACCCAGAAGCTACGACCGCCCCGGCCACCCGCGTTTGCGCCCTGCGCCCACGAGTTGGCACGACAGCGCACAACCGACCGGACCCACTACCCACCCCACCTGCACGCACCGCGCTGACATGCTCCTCCCCATGCCCCACGAGAACGCACCAGCCCTCACCCAGGCCGCCGATCCGAAAGACGTCACCCCCGAGCTCAGGCACCAGCTGATCGACTGCTGGACCGCGGTCACCAATTCGGGCGGTGCAGCCGGGTTTCCGTTCCCACCCGTCCACCACGACGACGTCGCACCCGCCACGGACAGACTCATCAGCCGTCTCCACCCCAGACACAGCCGCCTCATCACCGCCAGGCTCGCCGACACCCTCGCCGGATGGGTCGTCCTCAACCGCGACCTCAACCCGCTCGTCGGCCACTGGGCACGGTCCACCACCTCCAGACCCACCCCGACGTCCGCGGCCACGGCATCGGCTCCGCCCTCATGCGCGAGCTGCGACGGATCGCCCGCGACGAGCTGCAGCTCGAACAACTGCACCTCGCGGCCCGAGGAGGCGAAGGACTGGAGGACTTCTACACCCGACTCGGCTGGCGCGAGACCGGCCGCTGGCCCGGAGCCCTCCGCCTGGCCCCCGACGACACCCGCGACGAGGTCCTCATGCTCCTCGCCCCACTCTGACCCCAGCCCCCTTTGGACAACTCCCGGCGCGCAGGATGTGAACCTGTGGTCCACCGGGCCCCAGGAGGCGGAGATGGCCCGCCCGCCGTAGCGCCCTGCGCGCACGCTCCACGGCTTCACCGGAGTCGACGTGGGCCCGCCGGACCGTCCCCGGCCGCGTCGTCACCGTCACTACTGGGACAGGGCCGGCTTCCAGGCCTGCCCGCCGGCCGGGTAGACGTACAGCGGCCGGTCCTTCACCGCGCTGGTGCGGAAGGGGGTTCCGTGGCCGAGGTCGACGGGCAGCATCCCCCTCCGGTTGCTGCTGGCCCACTCCAGTTCCAGGTACCAGCTGACATCGTGGGAGGTGGTACCGGCGGTGACCTCGATGACCACGGGGTCGCTCTCGGTCACCCTGAGCGGCAGGCCGCCGCTGCCGTTGGCCACGACCGGAACCGGGCGGGCCGCGTCCAGATCGATGTCGTAGGAGCGGACACCGACGGCACCGCCGCAGCCCTCGCCCTCGCCCAGGGAGTAGGCGTTCCAGGCGAGGGGGGCCGCGACCCGGGTGATCCGGACGTTGAGGCCCGTCAGCAGCACGGTGCCCCAGCCGGTGCCCTGCACGGTGAGCTTGACCGACTGCGAGTGGCCCGGCACCGCGCCGACCTGCGAGGCCCAACCCGGTATGTCCGGCGCTGCGGGCGGCCGGGGGACCTCGGACGGCGGACGGTTGACCACGTACTGGTCGCACGGAGCGTCCCGGCCGGACCCGTGGACGGCGACGGTGATGGGGGCGCTGGTGCTCGGGTCCGTCCCGCCGGTCGCCCCGGACGGGCTCGCCCCGGCAGAAATGACCGAGTACTTCACACTCATCTGCGACGACATCCCCCACAGCGTGGTGCTCCTCGACGCCGGCCCCAGCCCGCTGGAGGTCGCGAAGACGTTCCGCGCCATGGCGGACGGCGGACTTTGGCGCGCGAAGCAGACCGTGACCGACACGCCTCCGGTTCTGCTCTTCGAACGGATCGAGGAGAACGCCGCGCGACGGCACGCCAAGGATCTGCGCGCAGCCGGTGCTTCGGTCACGGTGGTGCCACGGGCTACAGAGCGTCCCGCCTGATCAATGCGCCATCGGGGCCCAGCACGTAGGTACGGATACTGTTGGTGAATGTGACTGATCGGCTGCGGTGAGTGACGCCGGTCTTCGAGACTGTTCTCGGAGACCGGCGTTTGCTGTTGCGGGGTGT
>NZ_JBHJUK010000182.1:0-14479 GCF_042266225.1 Kitasatospora sp. NPDC056181 | reverse complement strand
CGTCCGGCCCGGGCGCCGCCTCCCGCGGCACCGCCCCCGCACCCGTACAGCGCCACACGCATGCACCCGGACCGCCCCGCCGCGGGCGGCCCGGCCCCCACCCTCCTCCGCCCGATCGGAGCCACCGCATGTCACGACGCCTCCCCCTGCTCCTGAGCGCCGCCCTCGGGGCCGCCGTCCTGGGCACCGCGCCCGCCGCCCACGCCGGCCCACCGCCTGCGCCCGTCACCGCCCCCGCGCCCGTCACCGCGGCGCCCGGCACCCAGCCGTACGCGTCCTACTGGTACCCGAACACCATCCTGAACTGGGACCCGGCCACCGATCCCGACGCCCGCTTCAACCGCTCCCGCGTCCCGCTCCAGCCGCGCACCAGCGACCCGGCACTCAAGGCCAACCCCAACGCCCGGGCCGGCGAGGGCAAGGTGGCCTCCCTGGTGTCCTTCGGGCCGACCTCCAACAACCCCTCCCAGGGCTCCGCCGACCCCAACTACTACGCGTTCGGCTACTGGCAGTACGTCGACAAGCTGGTCTTCTGGGGCGGCTCGGCCGGCGAGGGCCTCATCCTCGCCCCCAACCCGACCGTCATCGACGCCGCCCACCGCAACGGCGTCAAGGTGTACGGCACCGTGTTCTTCCCGCCCGCCGCGTACGGCGGCCAGCTCCAGTGGGTCCGCGACTTCGTCCAGAAGTCCGGCACCCGCTACCCCGTCGCCGACAAGCTCGCCCAGGCCGCCCAGTACTACGGCTTCGACGGCTGGTTCATCAACCAGGAGACCGGCGGCGGCGATTCGGCCCTGGCCGGCGAGGTCCGCAACCTCATGCAGTACACCAAGGCGCAGAGCTCCACCGAGTTCATGTGGTACGACGCCATGACCGAGTCCGGATCGGTCAGTTGGCAGAACGAGCTGACCTCCGCCAACGACTCCTTCCTCCAGGAGGGGAACAGGCGGACGGCCGACTCGATGTTCCTCAACTTCAACTGGAGCTCCTCCGGCCTGGATTCGTCCCGCAATCTGGCCCGCAGCCTCGGCCGCAGCGAGTACGACCTCTACTCCGGTATCGACACCGAGGCCAACGGCTACAACACCGGCGTCGACTGGAACGCGCTCTTCCCCGCGAACAAGCCGCACACCACCTCGCTCGGCCTCTACCGCCCCGAGTGGACGTGGAAGTCCGCCACCGACCGCGCCGACTTCTACGCCAAGGACTCCCGCTACTGGGTCGGCGCCAACAACGACCCCTCCAACACGGCCACCTCGTCCAGTTGGAAGGGCCTCTCCAGCTACGTCGCCGAGTCCTCGCCGATCACGGCCAAGCCCTTCGTCACCAACTTCGACACCGGACAGGGCGACTTCTACCAGACCGACGGCGCCCGGGCGGCCACCGGCGGCTGGAACAACCTCTCGCTCCAGGACGTCCCGCCCACCTACCGCTGGCTGGTCAGCTCCACCGGCACCAGGCTCACCCCGTCCATCGACTTCACCGACGCCTTCGAGGGCGGCTCCTCGCTGCGCCTCACCGGCAGGCTGGACGCCGCCAACACCGTCCGCCTCTACCAGAGCAGGCTGCCGGTCGCGGCCGACAGCAGGCTCTCCGTGGTGGTGAAGACCCCGGCCGCCGGGCCGACCAGGCTCAAGGCCGCGATCTCCTTCACCGACGCGCCGACCAGCTTCACCACCCTCGACCTGGGCGCCAACTCCGGCACCGGGTGGGAGCGCCACACCCTCGACCTCTCCGCCTACGCCGGTCGCACCATCGCCCAGATCGGCCTCCAGGCCGACGGCAACGACCCGGCCTACGATGTGAGGATCGGCCAACTCGCGGTCTACGACGGGGCAGTGGACGCCCCGGGTGCTCCCGGCGGACTCACCGTGCTCGGTGCCAGTGACGTGGTGGCCGGTTCCAGCCAGTCGCTGCGGCTCTCCTGGACGGCACCGGCCGGCGGCTCCGTCCACCACTACGAGGTGTACCGGCGGGGTGCCGACGGGACCCGCACCTTCCTCGGGGCGACGCCGTCCGACGCCTACTTCGTCAACAAGCTGGACCGGGCCGGCACCGAGAGCAGCACCACCGTCGAGGTCGTGGCCGTCTCCACCGAGTACGGCCGCTCCACCGCCGCCACCACCACGGTCTCCTGGACCGGCACCCCGCCCGCCGGCGGCAACCTGGCGTTGAACCGCCCGGCCACCGGCTCCGGCCAGTGCAACGCCAACGAGACCCCGGCCAAGGCGGTCAACGGCACCGTCAACGGCGGCAACGGCGACAAGTGGTGCACCACCACGTCGGCCAAGTGGCTGGAGGTGGACCTCGGATCGGCCCGGCCGCTCTCCAGGTTCGTGGTCAAGCACGCCTCGGCCGGCGGCGAGAGCGCCTCCTACAACACCCGGGACTTCTCGATCCAGGTGCGTTCGGCGGCCACCGACCCGTGGACCACCGTCGCCACCGTCACCGGGAACACCGCCGGCACCACCACCCATCCGGTGACCACCACGGCGCGCTACGTCCGGCTGGTCGTCACCAGGCCCACCCAGGGCACCGATCCCGCCGCCCGCGTCTACGAGTTCGAGGCCTGGGGCGCGTAGCTCCGCCGTACCTTCGTGAAAGGACCAGTCCCGTGTCGGTCACCATCACCGCCGTCGAAAGCACGGACCTCTTCACCGGCCCCGAGGACGCGCCGCGCCAGCTGCTGCGGGTGACCCTCGACGGCCCGCCCGCCACCCGGATCACCGTCACCGGCCCGGGCGTGCGGGGCGAGGCGGCCGGCACGGGGCTGGTCGAAGTCCCCCTGGAGATCACCGGCCCGCCGCCGGGGGCGCGCGTGGACGTCCGGGTGGAGGCCGGCGGCGCACGCGCCGAGGGCGTCGTCGAGGTCGCCGAGCCCGGCTGGACGATGTTCATGGTCTCGCACTTCCACTACGACCCGGTCTGGTGGAACACCCAGGCCGCCTACACCTCGCCGTGGGAGCTGCTCTCCGCCGACGCCACCACCCGGCCGCTCTGGGAGCGCAACGGCTTCGCCCTGGTCGACGCACACCTGGAGCTGGCGCTGCGCGACCCGGTGTACAAGTTCGTGCTCGCCGAAGTCGACTACCTGAAGCCCTACTTCGACCAGCACCCGGAGCGCCGGGAGACGTTGCGGCTGTTGCTGGAACGCGGCCAGGTCGAGCTGGTCGGCGGCACCTACAACGAGCCCAACACCAACCTCACCGGTGCCGAGACCACCATCCGCAACATCGTCTACGGCATCGGGTACCAGCGCGACGTCCTCGGCGGCGATCCGCAGACCGCCTGGCAGCTCGACGTGTTCGGGCACGACCCGCAGTTCCCCGGTCACCTGGCGGCGGCCGGCCTCACCGGCAGTGCCTGGGCACGCGGCCCGTTCCACCAGTGGGGCCCGATCCAGAAGAACTTCCGCGAGGCCAAGGACGACGCCCGGGTGATGCAGTTCCCGAGCGAGTTCGAGTGGATCGCGCCCTCCGGCGAGGGCGTGCTCACCCACTACATGCCGCACCACTACTCGGCCGGCTGGTGGATGGACTCCTCCGCCGACCTCGCCACCGCCGAGCAGGCCGTCCTCGATCTGTACCGCAAGCTCAAGCCGGTCGGCGCGACCAGGAACCTGCTGCTGCCGGTCGGCACCGACTACACCCCGCCGAACAAGTGGGTCACCGAGATCCACCGCTCCTGGGCCTCGAAGTACCTCTGGCCGCGGTTCGTCTGCGGCACCCCGCGCGACTTCCTGGACGCCGTCCGCGCCGAGCTGGAGGCCACCGGCCGCCGGCCCAGCCCGCAGAGCCGGGACATGAACCCGGTCTACACCGGCAAGGACGTCTCCTACATCGACACCAAGCAGGCCCAGCGCGCCGCCGAGGTCGCGGCCGTCGACGCCGAGAAACTGGCCACGCTGGCCGTGGTGCACGGGCTGGGCCGCTACCCCTCGGGCGCCCTGGACAAGGTCTGGCGCCAACTCGCCTACGGCGCACACCATGACGCGATCACCGGCTCCGAATCCGACCAGGTCTACCTGGACCTGCTCGGCGGCTGGCGGGAGGCGTACGACCTGGCGGCCGACGTCCGCGACCGGGCGCTGGAGGCGCTCACCGGCCGGGTGGACACCACCGGCGCGGGCGAGGCCGTCGTCGTCACCAACACGCTCTCCTTCGACCGGACCGACCTGGTGGCCGTCCGGCTGCCACGCGGCGGGCGGGCGGTGCGGGTGCTGGACGACACCGGCTCGGTGGTGCCCAGCGCCGTCGACCGGGGCACCCTGCGGTTCCTGGCCGCCGACGTGCCCGCGCTCGGCTGGCGCACCTGGCGGCTGGTCCCCGGCGCGGAGGAGGACACCGCGTGGTCGGCCGCCGAGGGCTGGACGATCGCCAACGCCCGGTACCGGGTGACCGCCGACCCCGAACGCGGCGGTGGTCTGACGTCCATTCACGATCTGCTCCATGAAAGGGAGTTGCTCCGATCCGGCGGGATCGGCAACGAGCTGCGGGTCTACGAGGAGTACCCGCAGCACCCCGACTTCGGCGAGGGCCCCTGGCACCTCGTGCCCAAGGGCCCGGTGACCGGCTCCGGCGACCGGCCCGCGGACGTCCGCCGGGAGACCGGCCCGCTCGGCGAACGGCTGGTGGTCGCCGGAACGGTGGACGGTGTCCGCTACGAGCAGACCGTGACCCTGTGGCGCGGCCTGGACCGCGTCGACTGCCGCACCCGGGTGGTCGACCACTCCGGCGCCGACCGGCTGTTGCGGCTGCGCTTCCCGGTGGACCTGCCCGGGGCGCTGCCGGTCAGCGAGGTCGCGGACGCGGTGGTCGGCCGCGGCTTCGCACTGCCCGACGTCGACTCCGCCGAGGCGCCGTGGACCCTCGACAACCCCGCCAACACCTGGTTCGGCCTCGGCGCCACGGCACGCGCGGTACTCACCGACCCGTCCGGCGCGGTGCTGGGCGAACGGGCGCTGGGCGTGGCCGAGGTGGTCGTCCCCGATCTGGACGCGGCCGCCGGCGCGCGCGCATTGGTGGTCGCACTCGCCCGGGTCGGCGTCACCACCACCACCTCGGGCGCGGACTGGGCCCGCTACGGCTGGCTGGACGTCGACTCCAACCTGCCGGACTTCCGGATCGTGGTCGGTGGGCCGGACGTCAACGAGGCGGCACGGGAGTTGATCGAGCGGGCCGGGGAGGAGTACGCGAGTGTGCTGAAGGCGCACGGCGCCGTCTGGGTGCCCGCGCTGACCCCGCTCGCCGAGGTCTGGCGGCCCGGTGCCGACCTGCGCGACCTGCGCGCGCTGCCCGCCCTCGTGGTCACCGATCCCGCCGCCCTGGCGCACGACCTCGCCGACGCCCGGGTCACCGCCGTCTGCCCCGGACCGCTCCACGCCTCGGAACAGCTCGTCGACCACACCGTCGGACTGCTCAGCTTCGGCCTGCCCGGCTTCGCCGTCGACGCCACCGGCGCGCTGCACCTCTCGCTGATGCGCTCCTGCACCGGCTGGCCCTCCGGCGTCTGGATCGACCCGCCCCGGCGCACCCTGCCCGACGGCGCGTCGTTCCAACTGCAGCACTGGACCCATGAGTTCAGCTACGCACTGGTGGGCGGAGCGGGAGACTGGCGGGCCCTGACGCTGCCCGCACAGGGGCAGGAGTTCAACCACCCGCTGTACGCCCGGATCGCCCCGGCACAGGAGGGCCCGCTGCCCGCCACCCTCTCCTGGCTGCGGGTGGAACCGGCCCGCGAGGTGCTGCTCGGCGCCCTCAAGCCGGCCGGCAACCCGATCGCGCACGGCTCGGCCCGGCCGCTCGGCGACCAACTGACCGTACGGCTGGTCGAATCCACGGGGCTGGGCCGCACGGCGGTCCTCGGCGGGGCGCTCGGCCTCACCGAACTCCACCGGGCCGACCTGCTGGAGCGTCCGCTCGGGCCGGCGGACCTGGAGCTCTCCGGCTCGCAGATCGCCACCGTGCTGGCCCGGCCGGGTGTGACCTCGGACCCGGCCGGCCCGGTGCTCGGCGCGGTCGCCGAGGCCGCCCAGCCCGTCCACGCCCGGTACTGGCTGCACAACCGGGGACCGGCGCCGCTCGGGTACCTCCCGGTGTCGGTCGGGGTGTCGCCCGGCCTGCTGCGGACGGACGGCGCGGGCGGGCCGGTGTCGCTGTCGGTGGCGCTCTCCTCGCAGCTGCGGGACGCCGCCGTCGAGGGGACGGCGCTCGTCCTGCCCCCCGCGGGCTGGACGGCGAGCCTCACCGCCCGCCCCTACCGGCTGGAGGCGGGCGGCCACCTGCGGTTCCCGGTCACCCTCACCCCGCCGGCCGACGCCGAACCCGGGCTCCACTTCGCCGCCGTCCGGATCGCGCACGACGGGCAGGAGGTGGAGGACGTGGTCACCATCGCGGTCGGCGACCTGCCGGAGCTGCTGCCGGTGCCCGGCGAGGCGCCCGAGGACTGGACCGCCGCCCAGGGCACGAAGGCGGTGGAGGGCCGGGACACCGGCCTCACCGTGACGGTCGGCTCGGAGTCGCTGCGCGTCGCCCCCGGCGGCCGGGCCACCCTGGCGGTGGTGATGCACAACCGCACCCGCGGCGAGATCCGCGGTGAGCTGCAACTCGTCTCGCCGTGGGGCACCTGGGAGGCGATCGCCGATCCCGTGCGGGGCTTCACCGTCCCGGCCGGGTCGGCCGTCACCGCGGACTTCGAGATCACCGCCCCCGAATCCACCGAGCCCGGTTCGTCCTGGGCGCTGGTCAAGGTGATGTGGTTCGGCCGCTGCCAGTACACCCCGACCGTCGCCCTGGTGGTGGAGCCGTGACCGCCGGTGTCCTCGGCCTGCTCGACGGCCGGCCGCTGCCGCGCACCGCACTCGACCAGCGCCTCGCCGCGCTGCGGTCCGGCCCGCGTGCCTGCGCCCTTCCCCGGCCGGGAAGTTCGGAGGACCGCCAGCTCACCCGCTGGGTGGCCCAGGTGCTGCTGACGGAGGCGCTGTGCGAGGCGGTCGCCGCCGAACGCGGCCTGGCCGTCACCGGATCCGGTCCCGCCCACCTCGACCAGCAGGCCGCCGTCGAACTCGGCTCCGTCACCGCCGCCGCGTACGAGGGGAGCGCGGCGGTCCGCGCGGTCTACGAGGACGTCACCGCCGACGTCGAACCCTCCGCCTCCGATGTCGCCCACTACCGTGCCTCCACCACCCGGGCGCCCACCGTCGTGTGGCAACTCGTGCTCCCTGGCGGCGAGTTCGAGGCTGACCCCGGCACCCTCCCGACCGCCCTCGCCGAGGCCCTCGGCGCGGCCTCACCGGGGGAGTGGGTCACCGCCGGCCCCTGGAAGGCGGCCCTCCTCTCGTCCCGCACCACCACCGACGACCCCGATCCCGTCCCCGGCCTCACGGAGGCCGCCCGCCGCGCCGCCTTCGTCCGCTGGCTGGACCGCACCAGGGCCGAACGCCTCACCCTCGTCCAGGGATTGGAACACCCCGGCGACCCCGCCCAACCCGACAACCACCACCGCCACTGACCAGTCCTCTTCCACACCGGCCGCGCCCGCCCCGGGCGCGGCCGGGAGGCCATTTCGCTAGGCTGAGGCCATGATTCGCGCAGTGGTGTTCGATGTCGGCGAGTGCCTGGTGGACGAGACCCGGGAGTACGGGACCTGGGCGGACTGGCTGGGCGTGCCCCGACACACCTTTGTGGCGCAGCTCGGGGCGGTGATCGCCGGCAGGCGTGACTACCGCGAGACCTTCGAGATCTTCCGGCCCGGCTTCGATCTGTATGAGGAACGCGAGAAGCGGGCGATGGCAGGCCAGCCCGAGACGTTCGGCGAGGAGGATCTGTACCCGGACGTCCGTCCAGCGCTCGCCAGGCTTCGGGCGGACGGCCTGTGGCTGGCGATCGCGGGTAACCAGACCGTGCGGGCCGGGGCGATCCTTCGCCGGCTGTTCAGCGACGATGTCGACCTGATCGGCACATCCGACGACTGGGGTGCGAGCAAGCCCGACCCGGTCTTCTTCGACCGGGTCGCCGCAGTGGTACCGGCGGAGCCGGACGAAATTCTCTACGTCGGCGACCGCCTGGACAACGACGTACTTCCCGCCGCCCGTGCGGGCATGCAGGGCGCGTTGATCCGTCGGGGGCCGTGGGGGTGGATTCAACAGCACGACGCCGAAGCCATCCGTGCGACGTTCCGGATCGACTCGCTTGCCGAGCTCCCAGACCTGATTGCGAAGGCTAACGCTGGAGCGAACTGAGGGTCGCGGTCCAGGAGTAGAGACGGTCATCGACCCGTTGGACCGCTTCCGAGTCCTGCCAGGGAGTAAGCGCCCGGCGGGCCTCGCGGATGCGCTCCATGCCGGTGGCGTACCAGGTCACACTCAGCTGATCGAGTGCCTGCCCGAGTAGCACACAAGCCGGGTCGGGCCGTCGAGCGGCGGCCTCGACAGCCGCAAGGTCTCCGAGGACGACGACTCGCTGCTTGCCGTCGGTCTCCGGCAGATCCGCGAGCACTGCTTCCAACGTGGTCCGGGCCTGCGGGATGAGTCCTGCGGCCAGTTCCGTGTTGCCCTTGAAGGCTGCGAGGCGGGTGGCCGAGAACCAGGTGAACCAGTCCGGGCTGCGGTGCCCGTCATCGGTCATCAGGACCTCCTTGGCCCGGCGGAGGAGGTCGAGCGCCTGCCGGTGGTCGCCGCAGCGGGTCAGGCACTCGGCTTCGACGGCATCGAGCCATGCAAGCAACCCCGCTGAGGCAGGCCCCCGTCGAGCGTACGTCCGGGCAGCCCGCATCCGCTCGGCTGCGTCCTCACGCTGCCCGGCCCATCCCGGGACGAACGCGGAGTGCCCGAGCACTGCGGCGCCGAGAAGGGAGTCGTCGGCTTCCCCAGCTGCCTGCAGCGCGCGTACGAAGGTGGCATCGGCTGCCTCTGGTTGGCGGAGATCGAAGAACTGAATCCGGCCGGCCAGGAGGAGGCTCTCTGCGAGGGCGGACGCCAGCACCCTTCGCGTGACCCCGTCGGTTTCTCCCAACAGGGCTGTGCCCAGGTTGGCGTGCTCGGCGACCGCCTGATGCAACGTGGCGGGCGAAACGCTCCAGTAAAGGCGTCGATGAGCTTCTGTCACCGTCGCGAAGTCCGCACCTACGGTGGTGGGTTGCGCCGTGAATGCCGCCATTGGCCTCGGCAGTGCAGGGGGAGCCGAGGGGCGACGGCCTGTGGGCGGGATCATATCCGGGGCCGGCCGGGTGCTGTCGTCCCACGGCGCACGGAATCCGAGTTCCTCAATCGGTAGGCGGAGGACGTAAGTGAGGAGCTGCTGGTGGTCGTCCCGTGGCCAGGGCGGGTTGGGAGACTCCCATCGCCCGATCTGCTTGCGACTGACGACGATCTCCCCCAAGCCGAGCTGACGGGCGGCATCGCGTAGTGCGGCTGCGAGTGCTTGCTGGCTGGACAGGCCGCGAGCCTGGCGGGCGGCTTTGAGTGCGGTGTTGCCGATGGATCGGGGCATGGTGTCCTCCGGGCTGCCGATGCTGCGTCAACCATAAGGCCAGAAGGGACATTTCCAGGCCCTGTGCTCGGATTGGCCACAGGCAAAGTCTCTTGAGAGTCCCTTGAACGTCCCATTCAAGGGGTTCAGGATGTCCTGTCGCAGGGCCGAAGATTTCCTACGTCACCGCTTGGTGTCGAATGGCTACCGACTGTGGGATCGCATGCCTGAAGTGGCAAAGCCGGGGTTTGTCGTCAGCCCGCTCAAGACCGCCCGATTTCCGGTGCCCCTGGAATGGGGTGTCCCGCCGGACGGCGCGGCGGTTCCGGCGGCGCGGAGGCTGGTACTGGAGATCGTGCGCGCCTGGGGCGTGCCGCTCTCCGGAGAGGCCCTGGAGGAGCTGGAGCTTTGCGCGAGTGAGGTGATCGCGAACGCTGTGGGGCATGCGAAGGCGCGCTGCGCGGTGACCGTTCGCCGAGTGGACGGGCGGTTGCGCGTCGAGGTCGCGGATCCCCATCCGACGCTTGAACGCCGTGAAGCGGATCCGGAATCGACCGGCGGGCGTGGGTTGCTGCTCGTCGAGGCGCTGGCTCATGCGTGGGGTTGGCACCCGGCGGGGGCCGGCAAGGTCGTGTGGTTCGACTTCCGGGAATCCTGCGAGGCGCCGTGTCCCACGTACGGGTGGGGTACGGCGCACGACCTCCGCTTGCTGGGGGCGGTGGCGTGATGCGGATCGGGGTGTTGTCGGCTCACCTGTGCGAGACCGGGGTCGTGCTGACAGGCCAGGATGCGCATGGCGTCCGGCGGTCCTGTCGGGCCGCAAGTGGGCTCGGGGTCGGGGAGTTGCCGTGCGGCCACCCCGCCCGGGCGGGGCGGGATGAATCGTCATGTCTTGGCACATGCCAATCGGTAACTTTGGTTGCCTGGCGCCGACGCGGTAACTAGAGTTGTCGTCATGCCGAAGCCTGAGATCACCACCGAGGAACTGACGGCGCTGGACCGGGCCCTGCTCGACGCCCTCAATCCGCTCGCCACCGCCCTGCGCGCCCGGGAGACCGGGCTCCCCGCGGACCTCATGTGGGCGGGGGACCCGGCCGACGTCGCCCTCTCCGTCCTCCGTACCTGGAAGGTGGTGGACGAGGAGGTCAAGCGGCTGACGGCGATCGCCGCCCAGACCGCCGGGTCCTACGGCGCGAGCTACGAGCGGCTGGGTACCGCGTGGGGCATCACCCGACAGGGCGCCCGGAAGAAGTGGCCCGACGCCGTCGAGCGGCCGGCGGCTTCCGGGCCGGGGGCGAGCGGCCTCGAACTGTTCGGCGGCACCGCCGAGCTGTTCCGGGACGCGTCGTCGACCGGCTGGCGGTGGACCGGCCGGGGCGCGGACGGGACGCTGCGCGCGGGCGACGCCGCGCCCGCCCTGGCCACGAAGGAGGAGGCCGCCGCCCACGCCGGGGCCTTCCTGAAGAAGCACGCCGCCGGCTGAACCGGGTGGGCGCAGGCCCGGCGCCGGGGCCCCGGTCTCGGCGGGCCTGCGGGCGGCGGCGGCAGTATCGTCGGTTTGAAGCGGAATTGTCTCGGCCCCATGATCACGTCCGAGGTCCTCGGGCGGGTCAGGGGGAGGAGGTGGAATCGGTGCCGCAGTCCCCCAACGGTCCGGCCCCGGCCGTCGAACCACGAGCGACCGGCTCGGGCGCGGGCGAGAAGGGGCTCAAGACCGGCGCGCTCGGACTCGTCTCCTCCGTCGCCATCGGCCTGGCCTCCACCGCCCCCGCCTACAGCCTCGCGGCGACACTCGGCATCATCGTCATCGGTGTGGGGCTCCAGGCCCCGATCATCACCGTCCTGGCGTTCATCCCGATGCTGCTGATCGCCTACGCCTACAAGGAGCTCAACGCCTCCGACCCGGACTGCGGCACCACCTTCACCTGGGCCGCCCGGGCCTTCGGGCCGCGGACGGGGTGGATGGGCGGCTGGGGCATCATCATCGCCGACATCATCGTCATGGCGAACCTGGCCCAGATCGCCGGAGTCTACGGATTCCGGCTGTTCGGCCTGGACTCCCTCGCCGACAGCACGCTCTGGACGTCCATCGCCGGCGTGGTCTGGATCATCGTGATGACGGCGATCTGCTACGTCGGCATCGAGCTGTCCGCCGCCCTGCAACGGTGGCTGCTCTCGGTCGAGGTGGTGATGCTGGCCCTGCTGTCGGTCACCGCCCTGGTCAAGGTCTACGGCAGCAGCCCGCCCCCGACGGCGATCCACATCAGCGCCTCCTGGTTCAACCCCTTCAACGTCGCCTCCACCGGGGCGTTCACCGCCGGCATGCTCGCCGCGGTCTTCATCTACTGGGGCTGGGACACGGCCGTCTCGGTCAACGAGGAGACCGCCGACGCCAAGCGCACCCCCGGGCGCGCGGCGGTCATCTCGACCGTGCTGCTCCTGCTCATCTACACCCTGGTGTCCACCTCGGCGCTGGCGTTCGCGGGCGTCGGGACGGACGGCATCGGCCTGGGCAACGAGGACAACTCCGGCGACGTGCTGTCCGGCCTCGGTGACGCCGTGTTCGGCACCGCGGGATTCGGCGGGTTCCTCAGCAAGCTGCTGATCTTCATGGTGCTGACCTCCGCCGCGGCCTCCACCCAGACCACCATCCTGCCGACGGCCCGGACCTCCTTCTCGATGGCCGCGCACAAGGCGATCCCCGCCCCGTTCGGCCGGGTGCACCCCCGTCACCTCACCCCGACCTGGTCCACGATCGGCATGGGCGTGGCGTCCATCGCCTTCTACGTCCTGCTGACGGCGATCAGCGGCAACGTGCTGGCCGACTCCATCGCCTCGGTGGGGCTCGGCATCGCCTTCTACTACGGCCTGACCGGCTTCGCCTGCGTCTGGTACTACCGGCGGGTGCTGACCAGGAGCGTCAAGGACTTCGTCTTCAAGGGGATCTTCCCGCTGGTCGGCGGCGTGATGCTGCTCTACTTCTTCTGCTACGGCGCCTTCGACGTCTACGCGGATCCGAACTACGGCGCGACCTCGGTGAACCTGCCGATCTTCGGGGAGACCGGCGGCGTGACCGTCATCGGCATCGGGGCCCTGGTGCTGGGCGGCGTGCTGATGCTGGTCCAGTGGGCGGTCCAGGGCTCCTGGTTCCGTCACCCCGACGTCCCGGTGAGCACCGCCGACCCGGCCGACGCGCCGTAGTCGGGTCGGCGCGCCGGCGCCCCGCCTCGGGTGGGCGCGCCGGCGTGCGAGGTCCCGCATCCCCGAGGGACGGGTGCGGGCCCCGGATCTACGGGCGGGGGCCGAGGGTGACCTGGAAACCGAGGCTGCCCATCATCGTGTAGTCGCCGTAGAGGTCGCAGCGGCCGGCGACGAGGATGCCGTCCGGACAGGTGAAGACCTTCGGCGGCTGGATGCCGTAGCCGCGGCGGCGGTCCGTGGCGGGCGTGCCGGGGGAGAGGAAGCCGGCGGCCCCCGGGAAGAGGATGGCGGTGCCGTCGGTCCGGTCGCCGTACGGAGGCGGCAGGAGGGTCCCGGTGTCGTCCTCGGGGACGAAGAACAGGATCCGGAACGAACCGCTGGTCTCGTCCCCGAGGCGGAGGTCGAAGGCGGCGTCCCCGGTGACGACGTCGCCCACCACCTTCACGCCGGAGAAGGAGAGCGGCAGTGCGGTGGGGTGGCCGGATTCGTCGATCTCGGCCATGAGGCGGTGCAGTCCCGGGGCGGTGTCGGGTGCGGAGTACTCCCTCAGTGAGATGAGCGCGTCGTCCTGGGCCGGCACTACCTGCTCGTCATCCATGGCCTCTCCTCAGAACCGCCCTCCTGGTGTGCGGAGGGTCGACGAGGGTGACGGATGCCCGCGGCGGGCGTCCGGGGCACCGGGAGCGGGCGGGTATCCCCCGAACGGCGGCGGACGGGAACCGGGACGGGGCATCAGCGGTGCGGTGGGGGTTCCGTGCGCGCCCTGCCGCTGCCGGGAGTCGGCGGCGTCGGAATCCGGCACGGCGTCGGAATCCGGCACGGCGTCAAAGGTTCGCCCCGGCAGCGGCCGAGGGCCGGCCGTCGGCCTCCGGGCCCGGACCGGTGCACTCGCAGGGGGCTGACACTTCCTTGTCCGGAATGTGGTTGAAATGTGATCCATTTCTGCACGGGCGGTGGCCGGACGGTGCTCTGATGGGCCAATGACCTACGCGTACCCGCCACCGGCTGCCGCTCCGACCCGCCCGTGGTGGCGCCGGCCCGCAGCGATCGTCCTCGCCCTGCTCTTCGTGCCACCGGTCGGCCTGGTGCTGGTGTGGACCTCGCTCTGGCAGCGGCCGGTGAAGGTGGCCGCCAGTGTGATCGGCGGGATCTACTGCCTGATCTGGTTCGGCGCGGTGCTCGCGGACCCGAAGCCCGACCGCACCGATCTCGTCCAGCCGGCCGCGGCCGCCACCTCGTCCCCCGCCACGGGCCCGGCCTCCCCGGCGCCGACCGCGAGTGCGAGTCCGTCAGCCACGCCCACTCCGACGGCGACCCCGACCCCGACCGCCACGCCGACTCCGGCGGTCACTCCCACGCCCGCGCCGACGGCCGCCGCGCCGCCCGCGCCCACGCCCGCCCCCACCCCCGCCGCGGGTGCGTACTACGCGAACTGCACGGCCGCCCGGGCGGCCGGGGTCGCCCCGCTGCACCGGGGTGACCCCGGGTACCGCGCGGGCCTGGACGCGGACGGTGACGGCGTCGCGTGCGAGCAGCCCTCCGGCAGCGGTTCCTCCGGCGGCAGCCCGGCGGGCGGCTCGACGAGCGGCGGTTCGGTGGCAGGCGGCTCCGGTACGGGCGGTTCGACCTCCGGCGGCACGTCCACTGGTGGTGACCCGGCGAGCGGCGGCGGGGGCGCGACCTCCGGTGGAGGCGGCGGCGCCGCGTACTACGCCAACTGCGCCGCGGCCCGGGCGGCCGGGGTCGCCCCGCTGCACCGGGCCGACCCCGGGTACCGCGCGGGGCTCGACCGCGACAACGACGGCGTCGCC
>NZ_JBHJUK010000181.1:0-14969 GCF_042266225.1 Kitasatospora sp. NPDC056181 | reverse complement strand
GGGCCGGCGGGGCCGGCGGGGCCGGCGGTCAGGAGAGCACGGCGACCGCCTCGACCTCGACCAGCTGGTCGTCGTACCCGAGCACCGAGACACCCAGCAGAGTGCTGGGGACGTCGTGGCCCCCCAGGTAGGAGCGGTAGACCTCCCAGACCTTCACCAGGTCGCCCTGGTCGGACGAGGCGACGTACACGGTGGTCCGGACGAGGTCGGTGAGCGCGGCGCCCTCACCCTCCAGGACGGTTATCAGGTTCCGCATCACCTGGTGGGCCTGGCCCTCGAAGTCTCCGACCGCCACCGTCCGCCCCTCGGCATCGAGCGGGCAGGAGCCCGCCAGCCAGAGCGAGCGGACGGGGGCGTCGACGGCCGCGCCGTAGGCGTAGTCGACGGCCTGCGTCAGCTGGTGGTTGCGGTTGAGCCGGACGGCACTACCCATGGCGCACTCCGAGGTCGAACGGGTGTTTTCGCCTCATCGTTGGCCGCTCGTGAACACCCGTCAAACCAATTACCGGTACCCGCCGTACGGCTACTGGGCCGACCTGCGCCCGGTTCACCGGTGCGGGTGATGGCGGGCCGGGGCGGCGGGCCGGGATCCTGGTACTCCACCGCTACCAGGGAGTTTGCCATGGTGTTCCCGTCACCGGACCGGGGCGTCGGCCGCCGCAGGCTGCTGGGGCTGGCGCTGGGCGCGGGCGTCGTCCCGGCCCTGACCGCCACCGCCGCGTCAGCCGCATCCGCACGCACACCCGCACCCGCACCCGCACCCGCACCCGCACCCGCCGTACCTTCTGCCGCCGCGCCCGGCGTACCCGCGTTCGACGACCTCACCGGGCCGGCCGACTGGGGCGCCCGGGCCGCCGCCGTCGCGGCCGAACAGCTCGGCGTCCCGTACGCCTGGGGCGGCGGCGACCGGCTGGGCGCGAGCCCCGGGTTCTGCGACGAGGAGAACGGCTACCTGAACGGCCAGTGCCTCGGCGAGAGCACGGTCGGCTTCGACTGCAGCGGGCTCGCCCTGTACTGCTGGTACCGGGCCAGCGGCGGGGCCGTGGACCTCGCCCACTACACCGTCGCGCAGTACCACCGCTCCGCCCCGGTGCCCCGCCCCGGCCTGCTCCCCGGCGACCTGCTCTTCTTCTCCCGCCCCGACGCCCCGCTGCACCACGTGGGCGTCTACGCGGGGGACGGCGCGATGATCCACGCCGAGCACACCGGCACCCTCGTCGCCCGCCTCCCGGGCGTGTTCGAGGACCCGCACTGGGCGGGCGAGTTCGCGGGCGCCCGCCGCCCACTGCCGCCGGGCGGACCAGCCTGACCACCTCTGACGGTGCGACAGTCCGACGAGCCGCGGACCGACGGTCCAATGGACCGACGGCCCGTCAGGGCGCGCCCGGCAGGCCGTGGTGGACACGGAGCAGCAGGCGGTGCAGCGCACGGCGCTCCTCCGGGTCGAGCGGGGCGAGGATCTCGTCCTGGACGGTACGTGCCTCGGCGTCCAGTTCGGCCAGGACGGCCCGGCCGGCCCCGGTGATGCTGACCGAGACGCGCCGGCGGTCTGCCGGATCGCGGATCCGCTCGACGTAGCCCGCGCCGGCCAGCTGGTCGGCGACCTTGGCCATGTCGCTGGCGTCCACTCCGAGCCGACGGACCAGGTCGCGCTGGGCGTGCGGACCGAAGTCGTCCAGTGCGGCGAGCACCGCCATGTCCCAGAGCCGCAGGCCGCGCTGCGACAGCCGCTCGGCGAGCCGGCCGCGCGCGGTCTTGCCGGTCCGGGAGAGCAGGTAGGTGGTGAGGCCAAGCAGCGCGGGCGGGGTCGACCGCTCGGCGGCCCCGGCCGCGCTCCCGGCGGCGGTGCCGGTGGCGGCGCCGGTGGTGCTCCCAGCAGTGCTACCGGTCGTGTCGGCGGTCTCGGTGCTCGCGGCGCTCTCGGAGGTCATGGCAGAAGTCTAGGGTGCGACCCTATAGTGGGTCTGCACCCACTAATTTTCCATGAGCCCATCGCCCCCAGGAGCCCGTCGTGGACGCCCTGTACAACCGCCTGCTCGTCTCCCGCTTCGCCGAGTGCTTCGAGTTCTACCGCGCGATCCTTCCGCCGCTGACCGGCGCCACCCTGGCCAAGGGCTCGGCGGAGGGCCCGTACGCCAACTGGGACGTCGAGGGCCAGACCGTGCTGGCCCTGTACGACCGCGGGCTGATGGCCGTCACCCTCGGCACTGCCGGATTCCCCGCCGAGCCGCCGGCCGTCCAGGACGCCGCCATGCTGGTCCTCCGGGTGGACGACGTGGACCAGTCGCTCTCCCTCTGCCTGCGCAGCGGCGGCGCGCTCGCCGCCGTCGCCACGAACCGCCCCGAGTGGGGGCCGACCCTGCGCAGCGCCCACCTCCGCGACCCCGACGGCCGCCTGATCGAGCTGCAGTCCTACTGACCGCCGTCCAGGCCGGTGGACGTGCCCCCGGCCGGTCGGACATGGCGCCCCCGGCTCCTGCTGCGCGGGGACTCTCCCGGACGCCCCTGGCGAGCGGCCACCGGCCCCGGCGGGCCCCGTGCCGGGCCGCACCGGCCCTCGGCCCGCGCTTCCCGCACCCGGTCGCGGCGGCACCGCGGGAGGAGGGCCGGTCAGGTGAATCGGCGGCCGTGGGCCGGTGGGCGGCGGCGCGGCCCGCAGGTCAGGCGCGGCCGGCAGGTCAGGCGCGGCCGGCAGGTCAGGCGCGGCCGGCAGGTCAGGCGCGGCCCGGTACCGGGGCCCGGACGGCCCTGGCAGCAGGCCGTCCGGGGAACCTGCCGGGCGCGGGTCTCAGCTGTGGAACACCTGGAGTTCGCGGACGGCGTCGTTGAAGTCCGGCCCGAGGTAGCCGGCGGGCAGGCCGATGGTCTCCACCTTCTCCAGCGGGGAGGTGAGGGTGACGGTGTTGCAGTTGTTGTAGCCCTTCATCGAGGAGACGCTCAGCGCCACATCGAAGTAGTTGACCAGGTGGTAGCCGGTGGCGTCGCAGCCGCCGGCGTCGCCGTAGAAGGAGTAGATGACGCCGCCGCCGAAGTCGACGTCCCGGTACTCCTCCAGGAGCAGCCAGCGGTCGGCCGGGCGGCGCATGTCACTGCTGCGGCGGGTGCCTTCGGCGCGGGCGAGGGCGTCGGACCGGGAGTCCTCCGAGCAGCCGTGGCCGAGCAGCGGGGAGCGCCCGTCGGCGCCCGGCACGTGGCCGACGACCGCCGCGCAGTACCGGGTGCCGTCCGGGACGGGCAGCGGACGCAGCGCGGCGGGCGCCGCGGGGGCGGCGACGGCGGCGCCCGCCAGGGCGAAGCAGGCGGTGAGCGCGGGGACGGTGAGGCGACGGGCGAGGCGCGCAGGGGTGGGGCGCGGGGTGGGGCGCGCAGGAGTGGAACGCACGGGGTACCTCCGGTAAGGGTCCGAGGTGGGGACGCGGCGGCCGTGGGCCGGGCCGCCGCGCCCATTCGAACGGCGGGTGCGCCGGCCCGACCGGCCGACACACCGCACACCCCCGCTAGTCGTACGTGTACGACTGGGCAGCCCGGGGCCACTCGCCCGACGACCGGCCGACCACCGGCCAGGGAGCGGCAATCGAGCCGACAGCGACCGGCCGAGGAGCCCCCGGCAACCGACCAAGAAGTCCCCGACAACCGGCCGGGGAGCCGCCCGCCGAGGCACCATCCCGTTCAGCCATCCCCGTTCACCCCCCACCCCCGCGCCGCTCAGGCGCCGATGCCCCCGCCCTCCTCCCACAGCTCGGCGCTGTACGCGTCCACCAGGGCGCCGATCCGGGCCAGCGCCTCTCCGGCGGGCATCGGGTCGAGCCGGCGGCCGTCGCGCAGCCGCAGCGCCACCCGCTCGTCGGCCGCCTCCCTGGCGCCGATGACGGCCTGGTACGGGACCAGCCGGGCCTCCCGGATCCGGGCGCCCAGGCTGCCGTCCGCAGGCCCGGCGACCTCGGCCCGCAGGCCCCGGTCGAGGCAGCGCTGCCGCAGCCGTTCCGCCTGCGGGAGCTCGCTCTCGGAGACGGGCAGCAGGACGAGCTGGGTGGGCGCGAGCCAGGCCGGGAACGCGCCGCCGTGCAGCTCGATCAGGTGGGCGACCACCCGTTCGACGCTGCCGATGACGCTGCGATGGACCATCACCGGCCGGTGCTTGGCTCCGTCCGCCCCGATGTAGTGCAGGCCGAACCGCTCCGGTTGGTGGAAGTCGATCTGCACGGTGGAGAGGGTGGACTCACGGCCCGCAGCGTCGGCGATCTGGATGTCGATCTTCGGCCCGTAGAACGCCGCCTCGCCCTCTGCGGCCTCGAAGGGCACCCCGGACCGCTCCAGCACGTCGGTCAGCAGCGCGGTGGCCCGCTCCCAGAGCCCTGGATCCGCCACGTACTTGCCGCCCTCACCGGGCAGCGAGAGACGGTAGCGGACCGGGCGGATACCGAGTGCCCGGTGCGCCTCGCGGATCAGCTCCAGCGCGGCGACCGCCTCGTCGGCGGCCTGCTCCGGGGTGCAGAAGACGTGCGCGTCGTTCAGCTGGATCGCTCGCACCCGGGTGAGGCCGCCGAGCACCCCGGACAGCTCGGACCGGTACATTCCCCCCAACTCCGCCATGCGCAAGGGGAGTTCCCGGTAGCTTCGGGCGCGGGAGCGGTAGATCAGCGCGTGGTGCGGACAGAGACTGGGGCGCAGCACGACCTGCTCGGAGCCGAGGTCCATCGGCGGGAACATGTCGTCCCGGTAGTGCGACCAGTGGCCGGAGATCTCGTAGAGCTCGCGTTTGCCGAGCACCGGCGAGTAGACGTGGCGGTAGCCGGCCCTCCGCTCGCGCCCCCGGATGAACTCCTCCAGGGTGTGCCGGACGGCAGCGCCGTCCGGCAGCCAGTACGGCAGGCCGGCGCCCATCAGCGGGTCGGTGTCGAAGAGGTCGAGTTCACGGCCGAGTCGGCGGTGGTCGTACATGGTGGCGGTCTCCACTCGTGGGCGACGGCAGAACGACGGATGATCGGCGATCCGTTCTCTGCGGTCTGCGGTCTGCGGTCTGCGGGCGAGTGGACCGGGTACGACGAAGCCCCGGGGCACTCGCCCCGGGGCTTCGGACTAGCTCAGCAGTCAGCGCGCCGGGACTCTCTCCGGCGTCGTCGTCTGGACGGCTGCAGCGCGCTTCATGTCCCCCACGCTAACAGGCGGGTGGCGCGTCCGGCGACGGGATTAACGGGCGGCCCCGGCTCTCAGTGCAGGACGACGCAACCACGCTCCGCCAGGGCGGCGCGCAGCCGGGGCGGCGGCGTCACGTCGTTCCAGCGCAGGTCGAGCTTCTCCAGGGCGGGCAGCCGGGTGAGCCACTCGGGCAGGGCGGTGATCCGGTTGCCCCGCAGGTCGAGCCGGCGCAGCTGCGGCAGTCCGGCGAGGACCGCCGGGACCTCGGAGAGGGCGTTGTCCCGCAGTTCGAGTTCGCGCAGCGCGACGAGCCGGGAGGCCGAGGCCGGCAGCTCCGTCAACGCGTTGCCGCACAGCCAGAGTTCGCGCAGCTCGCCGAGCCGGCCGAGGGTGTCGGGCAGTGCGGTCAGCCGGTTCCGCTGCGCCCGCAGCTCGACCAGGCCGGCCATCTCGCCGATGGTGTCCGGGAGTTCGGTGAGCCGGTTGTCGCCGACGTTGAGGTAGCGCAGCGCGGTGAGCCGGCCGAGCGCTTCCGGCAGGCGGGTGAGCGCGTTGTCGTGCAGGTACAGGAAGTCGGCCAGGCCGGTGAGTTCACCGATCTCGTCCGGGATTTCGGCGAGCGCGTTGTGTCCGAGGTCGAGGGTTCGCAGCCGGCGCAGGCGGCCGATCCCGGGCGGCAGTTCGGTCAGTCCGGTGTCCGCGAGGATCAGCACCGTCAGGTCGGTGCGGTCCCGGAGGTCCTCGGGTACCGCGTCGAGCGGCTGCCGCCAGAGGTTGAGGGTCACGTCGGTCATCCGGGCATTCTCCCCCGCCGCCCGGGCCGCACCCGCGGCCCGGGCCGGATCCCGCCACGGCCACCCCGCGGCCCGGCCGCGACGAGCCGATGAGGTGACGGCACGACACCGGGGCCCACCTGCCGGAACACGGCACGACACCGGAGCCCGCCTGCCGGAACACGGCACACGGACCCCGGCGTCAGCCGGAGCACCGGAGCGGCATCACATGTTGATCATGTGCCCCGCGAGCCCGTGGATCGCCTCCTTGACCGCCTCGCCGAGGGTCGGGTGGGCGTGGACGTTGCGGGCGACCTCGTGCACGGTGAGGTCCCACTGCTGCGCCAGGGTCAGCTCGGGCAGGAGCTCGGTGACCTCGGGGCCGATCAGGTGGGCGCCGAGCAGCTCGCCGTGCTTGCCGTCGCTGATCACCTTGACGAAGCCGATCGGGTGGCCGAGGCCGTGCGCCTTGCCGTTGGCGGTGAACGGGAACTTGGCGACCTTGACGTCGTAACCCAGCTCGCGGGCCTGCGCCTCGGTGTAGCCGAAGCTGGCGATCTGCGGCTGGCAGTAGGTGGCGCGCGGGATCATCGCGAAGTCGACCTCCATGGTCTCCGCCCCACCGATGGTCTCGGCGGCGATGACGGCCATCGACTCGGCCGCGTGGGCCAGCATCAGCTTGGCGGTGACGTCACCGATCGCGAAGATGTGCTCGACGTTGGTGCGGCCGCGGCCGTCGACGGCGATCGCGCCGCGCTCGGTGAGCTTCACGCCGGTGTTCTCCAGGCCGTAGCCGTGGACGCGCGGCACGAAGCCGATCGCCTGGAGCACCTTGTCGGCCTCCAGCACCTCCTGCTGGCCGTTGCGGGTGACGGTGACCTTCACCTTGGCGGCCGGGTCCTTGTCGTCGATGGCGTCGACCCGGGTGGAGGTGAGCACCTCGATGCCGAGCTTGCGGTACTGCTTGGCCAGCTCGGCCGAGACCTCGGCGTCCTCCAACGGGACCATCCGGTCGAGGAACTCGACGATGGTGACCTTCACGCCGTAGTTGTGCAGCACGTACGCGAACTCGACGCCGATCGCGCCGGCGCCCGCGATGATGATGCTCCCGGGCAGTTCCTCGGTGAGGATCTGCTCCTCGTAGGTGACCACGCGCTCGCTCAGGCTGGTGCCGGGCAGCAGCCGGGTGGTGGCGCCGGCGGCGATGATGCAGTGGTCGAAGGTGACCAGCTCGAAGCCGCCGCCGGTCAGCGCGACCTGGAGCGTGCGGTCGTCCACGAAGGTGCCGCGGCCGTCGTACTCGGTGATGCCGTTCTTCTTCATCAGGTAGTGGACGCCCTTGACCCGGCCGTCGGCGACGCTGCGGCTGCGCTTGAACGCCGCACCGAAGTCGAAGCGGACCTGGCCCTCGACCTCGATGCCGAAGGTCTTGGCCTCCTTGGTGAAGATGTGTGCCAGTTCGGCGTTGCGCAGCAGCGCCTTCGAGGGGATGCAACCGACGTTCAGGCAGACCCCGCCCCAGTACTTGGCCTCGATGACGGCCGTGCGCAGACCCAGCTGGGCCGCGCGGACGGCGGCCGTGTAGCCGCCGGGGCCCGCGCCGAGGACGACGACGTCGTAGTGCGTGCTGCTCATGGTGCTGACTCCTCCGAGGGTGTCACGGTGACGTGATCTGGGTGCCATGGTGTCAGGACCCCGGGCGGCCCACCCACCGGACCCCGGTCCGACGGCACCCGGCGGCGCCCGGCAGTACTCGGCGGCATCCGACGGGGCGGTCGGCGCCCACGGCCGAGCCCCACCCCGCCTCACCGGCGACCGGCCCCCGCCCAGCCCACAACCGAGCCCCACCCCGTCCACGGCCGAGCCCCGCCCCGCCGGACGCGAGGCCTGGCGGGGCGGGGCTGGGACGGGTGGAGCCGGGCCGGGCGGGACGGCACCCGGTTGGTTCCGTCAGGCCTCGACCTCGTGCGCGTGGCCCTCCTGGAGGCCGCCGCCGCTGCCGGCCTGGCCGTCGGTGTGCTGCGGCGGCACCGGGGCGTGCACGGACGAGAGGTCCCACGCGTAGGTGCCCACGGAGTCGGCGATGACGTCGATGTTGGTGTCGAAGGCCTTCATGTCCAGGTTGCCCAGGTTGTCGCAGGCCTGGTGGTAGCACTTGTCGAAGGCCACCCCTGCGGTGCCGCCGTACCGTGCCGCCTGGGCGGCGGACTTGATGACCTCGGCGCCGGTGTCGGTACCGCCGGACGGGATTCCGGCGTCGATGAACGGGCCGTAGTCGGAGCGGCCGGTGAAGTCGGTCCCCTCGTGGGGAAGCCCGCGCCCGTCGAGGTAGTCGGTGATGTGCCGCTCCAGCTGCGCCGATCCGTCCGGGCCGGGGCCGGAACCGACGTGGTCGGAGTCGTCGCCGTCGTAGACGAACTGGGCGGAGTTGGGCGAGGCGATCATGTCGAAGTTCAGGTAGAGCTTGATCTTCTGCTTCTCGGTGTCGGGCAGCGCCTTCACGTAGGCCTCGGAGCCCTTCAGGCCGAACTCCTCGGCGGACCACCAGGCGAACCTGACCTTGTTCTTGACCGGCTTCTTGGCCAGGTTCGTCGCGACCTCCAGGATGCCCGCCGAACCGGAGCCGTTGTCGTTGATGCCCGGGCCGTCCTCCACGGAGTCCAGGTGGGAACCGATGACCACGGTGTTGTTCTCGTCGCCGCCACGGGTCTCCGCGAGGACGTTCCAGGTCTTCCGCTTCTCCATGAAGGTGCGGATGTCCAGGCTCACGGTGACCGGTCCGGCGGCGGCCCTGGCGGCCAGCGCCTCGCCGGCGGCCTTGGAGATGCCGCCGGTCGGGACCCGGCCCACCGCCGGGTCGCCGAGGGTGCCGTTGAGGTTGCCCTCGGTGTTGTTGTAGACGATCGCGCCGACCGCGCCCGCGTCCGCCGCCGCTGCCTGCTTCACGGCGAAACTGCAGCCACCGCGCCTGATCAGCGCGACCTTGCCGGTGAACGCGCCGACCGCGTAGTCGCCCGCCTCGCAGCCGGTGGTGGCGTCGACCGGAACGACGGCCAGGTCGGCGGTCAGACCTGCGGCCGGTCCGCCGACCGAGTACGTCATGGCCTTCACCGGCACGTCCTCGGCCTGCGGCGACACCACGCCCAGCCGCTCCGACAGGGCCTTGAAGTACGTGTACTCGAACTCCTGCTTCGACACCTTCAGCCCCGCCCGGCGGGCCTGCTCGTAGACGTACGCGGCCGATTCGTCGTGGCCGCGCTCGCCGGCCACCCGGTTGCCGCCGTTGCGGTCGGCGATCCGCTGGAGTGCTCTGAGGGTGCCGTAGGCGTCGTCGGCGCTGCTCTCCTCGACGAGCCTCGCGGCCAGCTTCGCGCCCTTGCGCCCGGGGTCCGGGTCGGCCGACGCACTCCCGGTGCCGACCAGGAGTAGCGGGGTCACCAGTGCCGCGACCGCGAGCGCGGAGCTCGCGACACGCCGCCGCGAGGCGGCCGGGGGGATGGGCGGGGCGGTCAGGCGACGGATCCGAACGTTCAAGGCAAGTCCCTTCCGACAGTCCGTGGGACTCCCGATTTGACATGCTCGGTGCCGCGTTGCCAACCCTGCCGCGCAACCTGACCGGATGCGGACACCCGGTGGCGCGCCGATGCTGGAGGGGTGGGGCCGTCTCATCCGGGAGTGTGACCGTATGTCCATGATGGATAAGCTCAAGCACATGCTGAAGGGCCACGAGGACCAGGCCGAGAAGGCCGTCGACAAGACGGGCGACATGGCGGACCAGCGGACCGAGGGCAAGTACAGCGGCCAGGTCGATACCGCTCAGGAGAAGCTGAAGGACCAGTTCCGCGACCAGCCTCCCCAGTAGGTCCGCCCAAGGGCGATCCGTGCGGGCGATCCGCGCGGGTCGCCCGCACGGGTGGTCCGCCCGTGTCACCCGGCCCGGCGGCGCGTCGGCAGCTTCGGCGCGACGTGGGCCGGCCCGGTACCCCGGTGCGGTGCGCACGGTAGCGCGTACGGCACCGGGGTACCGGCACGCCCGGCGGGACACGGGAGGACGTTCGCGGGGACTCGCGGGCGTTCCCGCGGGGGACTCATGGGGACTCATGGGGGGAGGGCTCGCGCGAGATCGGGGAGTGGCCGGCCGGAGCGGTTCCGGTACCCCCGACCAGGGAGACTTTACACAGTCATTACCATTGACACGCCTGCGGAAAGCCCTGACGAGAGGACAGCCGCCGTGTCGATCCCCCGTGTCCGGACCACTCCCCTGCCCGGTGTCGGCGTCCAGTACGACCTGACCACCCGAGAACAACGGCACCTGTCGGTCATCGCCCACCGGGACGGCTCACGGAGCCTCAACGTCTACCGCTCGGACGACCCGGACGCCTGCTCCCAGGCGTTCCGGCTGACGGCCGAGGAGTCCGCCGCCCTGGTGGACGCCCTGACACCCGCTCACCGGACGGGCGGCCCGCAGCAGACCGGCGGACTGCTGCACACCACCGACCTCGGCCTGGTCGCCGAGCGGCTCCCGCTCGACGGCGCCTCGTACTGGAACGGCCGGCTGCTCGGCGAGACCCGGATGCGGACCGAGACCGGCGCCTCCATCGTCGCCGTACTGCGCCGCACCGGTGCGCTCCCCTCCCCCGCCCCCGACTTCCGGCTCGCCGGCGGCGACACCCTGATCGTCATCGGCACCCGCGAGGGCGTGGACGCCGCCGCCGCGATCCTGGGCAGGGAGTGATCGGATGCACACCGCGAGCGTCTTCATCGAACTCGGCTCGGTCATCCTGGTCCTCGGCCTGCTCGGCCGAATAGCCGGCCGCTACGGTTTCTCCCCCATCCCGCTCTACCTGCTCGGCGGGCTGGCCTTCGGCAAGGGCGGGCTGCTGCCGCTCAGTGCCAGCGAGGAGTTCGTCGCCACCGGCGCCGAGATCGGCGTCGTCCTGCTGCTGCTCATGCTGGGCCTGGAGTACACCGCCGCCGATCTGGTGACCAACCTCAAGGCCCAGTACCCGGCCGGCGCCGTCGACTTCGTGCTCAACGCGCTACCCGGCGCGGCCGCCGCGCTGCTGCTCGGCTGGGGCCCGGTCGCCGCGGTGGTACTGGCGGGCGTCACCTGGATCTCGTCCTCGGGCGTCATCGCCAAGGTGCTCGGCGACCTGGGACGGCTCGGCAACCGGGAGACGCCGGTGATCCTCAGCATCCTGGTGCTGGAGGACCTGGCGATGGCGGTCTACCTGCCGATCCTCACCGCCGTGCTGGCCGGGGCCGGACTGCTGGCCGGCTCGGTCACCCTCGCCATCGCACTGGCCACCGCGGGTGCGGTGCTCTTCGTCGCACTCCGCTACGGCCGGGTGATCTCGAAGTTCGTCTCGCACGACGACCCGGAGAAGCTGCTGCTCGTCGTCCTCGGGCTGACGCTGCTGGTCGCGGGCATCGCGCAGCAGCTCCAGGTGTCCGCGGCGGTCGGCGCGTTCCTGGTCGGCATCGCGCTGTCCGGCGAGGCCGCCGAGGGGGCGCACACCCTGCTCAGCCCGTTGCGGGACCTCTTCGCCGCGGTCTTCTTCGTCTTCTTCGGGCTGAGCACCGACCCGACCAGCATCCCGCCGGTCCTGCTGCCGGCACTGCTGCTGGCCGTGACGACCGCGCTCACCAAGGTCGGCACCGGGTACTGGGCCGCACGCCGGGCGGGGATCGCCTCCCGGGGGCGCTGGCGGGCCGGTGGGGCGCTGGTGTCGCGCGGCGAGTTCTCGATCGTCATCGCCGGCCTGGCCGTCACGGCGGGCATCGAGCCCGAACTCGGTCCGTTCGCCACCGCCTACGTGCTGATCCTGGTGGTCACCGGGCCGCTTGCCGCCCGCTACACCCAGCCGGCCGCCGAGCGGATCGGTGGCCTGTGGGGGTGGACGTGGGGGCGGGCCCGGGGGCGGGCCCGGTGGGAACCGGGCACGGCGAACACGCCGGAGGCCGCTCTCGTGGAGGCTGCTCTGGCGCCGGACGCCGGACTCGCGCCGGAGGCTGACGGGACGGTCAACGCGCTGCGGCACTGAGCGCCCGCCGAGCGGATCTGCGACGCGCTCCCGGGGTGGATCAGCCAGGCCGGTCCGCCCCGGGTTCCGTGGCAGGGTCCGCCGTGGTCCCCGCCGTAGTCGCGGCCGAGGTCGCCGTCCGGGGGGTCGCGGCGGCCCTTGCCGGGGTACCGCAGTTCTCGCACGGTTCCGGCGCGGGCCGCTCGCGCAGCCGCCCGCACTCCTCGCACACCCGGTCCAGCCAGCAGGCCGCCTCGCCACCTTCGTCCATGCCGTCGATTCTGCCCCGCACCGCCCCGCGCGGACCAGGCACGCCCGATCCGGTGCGCAGGCCACGTTCACAAGCCGCCGGCACAAGCCGTCAGTGCGCGGGGCGGCGTGCGGGCGGCGCGCGCCCGCGTCCGGACGGCGCGCCGCAGGCCCGTCGCGGCGGCCCGTCGCAGCAGCACCGAGGAGTGAGTAGACACTGTCTACGCGCGACTGGTAGACAGTGTCCATGAATGATCACGACACGGGCCTGCGCGCCCGGCTGGTGACCGCCGGGGTCGAACTGGTCACCCGCGAAGGCGTCCACGCACTCACCCTGCGCGAGATCGCCCGCCAGGCCGGCGTCTCGCACGGCGCACCCCGCCGCCACTTCGCGACCCACGTCGAGCTGCTGTCGGCCATCGCCCGGCACGGCTTCCAGGAGTTGGGTGCGGCGGTCGCCGCCGCCGAGGCCACCGCGGGGGACGCTCCCCGCGCCCGCCTCGCCGCGCTCTCCCGTGGCTATCTCGACTACGCGACCGCCAACCCCGGCATGTTCGAGCTGATGTTCCGTCATGATCTGCTGGAGAACAGCGGAACGGGCCTACGGAAGACCTCCCTGCCCCTGTTCGAGACCTTCGCCCGGCTCGTCGCCGAGGTGCGCCCGCCCTCCGGCGCCCAGCCCGCCGCCGTCGCCGGCGCGCTCTGGGCCAACCTGCACGGCCTCGCCCAGCTGCGGGCCTGGGGCAGCCTCCAACTCGCCACCGGCACCGACGACATCGGGCCGCTGCTGACGGTGACCCTGGCCGCCCACCTCGGGCACGAGCCGCGGTGAACCCCGCCACCCACCAACGCCTGACCCTCGCCGGGAGCATCACCGGCGCGGCGATCGTCGCCCTCGACGGCACGGTGCTCACCGTCGCCCAGCCCAGCATGCAGCGCGACCTGCACGCCTCCTTCGCCGCGGTGCAGTGGACCAGCACCGGTTACCTCATCGCGGTGGCGAGCCTGCTGGTCTTCGCCGGGCGGCTCGGCGACCGCTACGGACACCAACGGGTCTTCTCCATCGGCGTATTGGGGTTCGCCGCGGCCTCGGCCGGGATCGCCGTGGCGCCCGGCACCGGCTGGGTCGTCGCCTTGCGAACCGTCCAGGGCGTGGCGGGAGCACTGCTTCAGCCCGCCACCCTCGGCATGCTGCGGGCCGCTTATCCCGCCGACCGGCTGGCCATGCCGATCGCGCTGCGCACGAGCGCGATCGGGCTGGCGGCCGCGGCCGGCCCGCTGGTCGGCGGCGCCCTCACCGCCCACCTCGGCTGGCGGGCCGTCTTCCTCCTCACCGTCGCACCCGCCGTGGCCGCCGGCCTGCTGGCCCTGGCCGTGCGGCTTCCGCAGCCGCCCGGCGACCGCACCGCCGGCCTGGACCTGCCCGGCGCGGCACTGCTCGCGGCGGCGCTGGTCTGCCTGGTGCACACCCTCGTCGGCGTCCCCGAACACGGGTGGACGGCGACGACCGTACTCGGGCTGCTCGGCGCCGTCCTGCTCGGCGTCGCCTTCGTCCGGCGCGAACGGCGCACGGCGCACCCGTTGCTTCCGCCGCGCGTACTCCGGTCGGCCACGGTCGGGCCCGCGCTCGGGGTGCTGCTAGCGGCCTCGGCGGCGATCTTCGGGACGTTGTTCCTCGCGACGTACTTCCTCCAGGACGTGCTTTCCCTGGACCCGTTGCAGAGCGCGCTCCGGGGGCTGCCGCTGGCCGTCACGATGGTGCTCGCCGCCCCTGCCTCCGCCGTCCTGCTGCGCCGCCACGGAGCGCGCCGCACCGTCGCGTCGGGCATGGTTCTGATCGCCGTCGGCGCGGCACTGGCGTCCCGGTTCGACCACTCCTCGGGTGCGCCCGCGATCGGCGCCGCCTTCCTGCTGCTGGGCACCGGGTTCGGGACGGTGATGGTCACCGCCACCGCCGTGCTCGTCCGCAGCGCCTCGGTCGCCGACGCGGGCGTGGCCGGCGGCCTCCAGCAGACCGCGATGAACATCGGACCCGCCCTGGGCGTGGCCGCCGCGACCACCCTCACCGCCGGGCGGCCGTTGGCCGAGGCCATGGGCCCGGCACTGCTGGCCCTCTCGGGCGTCGCCGCGCTGGGGGCCGTGCTCGCCGGACGGCTTCCGGGGACGGGGGCGGGGGCCGGCGCCGCTCCGACCCCCTCGGACACGCCCTCGGCCGCGCCCTCGACCGCCCCGTCGACCGCGCCCTCGACCGCGGAGTAGGGCCGGGCCGGGGGACGATCCCGTCCCCCCACCGGGGGAGGGAACGGGAACCGCACCCCCCACAGGTGTGACCTGACGTCAGCCCGGCGCCTGATGCACGGCATTCGGATTCCTGGAACCGTTGGAACCGTTCACCCAAGGTCCCCGCCCGGGAGGTCCCGCCATGTCCGCACTCGCGATGCCGCGCCCCGGGGCGGGAGCCACCGGGATTCCGGGCCCGCCCCGGCGGGCCGTCAGGGCCGCCTACGCGTCCGCACTCTCCGCGACGCTCGGCTTCGTACCGCTGCACGCCATCTGGGCGCTGGGCGTCCCGCTCTGGAGCAACGAGGAGAAGTTCCGCGCCTGGTACGCCGAGGGCGGCGGGCCCTACCTGTTCGTGCTGTGCGCGATGGCCGTGCTGGCGGGCGCCCTCGCGCTGAGCCTGGTGCGGCCGTGGGGGCTGGTCTTCCCGGCCTGGGTGCCGCTCGTCGCGGAGCGACCGGTCGCGAGCCGCACGCTGGCGGCCGCAGCCCACGCCCTGTAGGCC
>NZ_JBHJUK010000180.1:0-14983 GCF_042266225.1 Kitasatospora sp. NPDC056181 | reverse complement strand
GCCCCCCCCGATTTTTACATTTGGGCGGTGGTGGGATGGTTCTTTGGTTTTTATGTCCCCGGGGCCTGTGAGGGGGGGTTCGGGGGTGGGGTGGGGTGGGGTGGGAAGGGCGAGGCGGAGTGGGGCGGGGTGAACGGTGAGGGCGGGCGGCACGCGACGGGAGCGCCTGCTTACCGGAAGGCGGCGGCGTTGCGGACGGCCCAGGCGGCGAAGGTGGTGGCGGGCCGGCCCAGCACGCGTTCGACGTCGGGGCTCACCCGCTGCTCGTCCGCGGTCGGCTCGCCGAGGATGGCCAGGGTGCCCTCGACCACGGGCAGCGGCATGAACCGCGACATCAGGCCGTGGGCCTGCTCGCGGGTCTGCTCGGTGAAGTCGACCGGCTCGCCCAGCGCGGCCGCGATCGCCGCGGCCCGCTCGCGCGGGGTGGTCGGCGCGGGGCCGGTCAGGGTGTAGGTGGCGCCCAGGTGGGCGTCCCCGCTCAGGGCGGCGGCCGCGACGGCGGCGACGTCCTCGGGATCGACGAACGGCAGGCCGACGTCACCGAACGGCGCCTCGGCCGCCCGCCGGGTGCGGACCGACTCGGCCCACGCGAAGGCGTTGGTGGCCATCCCGCCCGACCGCAGGATCGTCCCGTCCAGCCCGGATCCGCGGACGGCCTCCTCGAACCGGGCCGGGTGCCGGTACGCCTCCGGGCGGGTGCCCGCCCCCTGGGAGGAGAGCAGCACCACCCGGCGGATCCCGGCGCTCTTCGCCACCGCCAGGATGCCGTCCGGGTCCTCCCCCGCGACCAGCAGGAACAGCCCCCGGGCTCCGGCGAACGCGGCCCGCAGGCCGTCGGGCTCGGCGAGGTCGCCGGCCACCGCCCGCACGCCCGGAGGCACGTCGGCACCGGTGATGTGCCGGGCGACGGCGGTCACCGGCGTCCCGGCCTCGCTCAGCATTCGCACCAGTGCCCGCCCGACGTTCCCGGTCGCACCTGTCACCACGATCATGTCGGTCTCCCCGATCAGTTGTGAGTTAGTTGCCTGACTAACTCCGTCGAGCCGAAACCGTAGCAGCCACGACCGGCGCCGGTCTACAGTTAGTCGGGTGACTGACTCAATGGATTCCCGGCAGCCCGCCTCGAAGACCGCCGCCGAGGCGACCGGTACCGAGGCGATCGGCACCAAGAAGAGCGCTGCCAAGAAGAGCGGTGCCAAGAGGACCGCCGCCGACAAGCGGCAGCGACTGACGGCCGCCGCCGCGCGGGTCCTGCACGAGCAGGGCGTCGAACGCACCACCATCGCCGACATCGCCCACGCCGCCGACGTCCCGACCGGCAACGTGTACTACTACTTCAAGACCAAGGACGACCTGGTCGGCGCCGCCCTCTCCGAGCACACCGGCCACCTTGAGGCCCTCACCGCCGAGCTCGACCGGCTCGCCGACCCGCGCGAGCGCCTCAAGGCGCTGGTGACCGCCTGGGTCGGACAGCGCGACACGGCCGCCCGCTACGGCTGCCCCACCGGCACCCTCGCCGTCGAACTCGACAAGCGCGAGGACGGCGGCCTAGACGTCGCGGTCGGCCAGGTCATCCGGCAACTCCTGCGGTGGGTGGAGGAGCAGTACCGGCAGCTGGGCGCCGCCGACCCGGAGGGCCTCGCCGTCACCCTCGTCGCCGGCTACCAGGGCATGTCCCTGCTCTCCAACGCCCTGCGCGACCCGGAGATCATGACCCGCGAAGGGGCCCGCCTGATCCGGTCGATCGACGCCCAGGACTGACGCCCCCGGATCCGCCCGCCCGTCAGGCCCCGGCGGTACTGGCGGGCGGGCACGCGGGCACGCGGGCAGACTGGCGCGGCGGACACGGCCGACAGGACAGACAGGTCAGGCAGGGCGGACAGGGCACCGGCCGTCCGATATCGTTCGCGGTCAGCCGACTGCGCAGCACGGTCCACCACCAGTACCTCCCCACCAGCCTTTTGATCGCTTTTCGATCGTGCGATACGATTCGATCGACAATCGAGCGTTCGTCGAGCACCAGAAGGAGACGTCATGGCCGTGTCGGCGGAGAATCGTCGCGCCCGCATCCTCGAAGTGGTGCGCGAGCTCGGCACCGTCCGGGTGGCGGACCTCGCGACGCGCCTCGACATGCCGACGGTCACCGTCCGCCGGGACGTCGCGACCCTGGCCGAGGCCGGTCTGCTGCGGCGCTCGCACGGCTCGGTCACCCTGCCGGACACCGGTGCGGCGGGCTCCGCGGGCGGCGGACTGCCCGGTCTCGCCGGGCCGGCCGGCGTCATCGGAGCAGCCGTCGGGGCGGCGGGTGTGCCCGACGGCCGCGGCCGGGTCATCGGCATGATGGTGCCGACCGTCGGTTCGTACTTCGACGAGATCATCGAGGGCGCTCGCTCGGCCGCCACCGCCGCCGGCGCCCGTCTGGTCCTCGGCATCTCCCCGTACGAGGCCCGCGACGACCGCGGCCAGGTCGCCCGCACGCTGGAGTCCGGCGTCGACGGCCTGCTCCTGACGCCCAACTGGCTGCCCGGCGGCCCCGCCGAGGAGAGCGACTGGCTCAGCGGGCTGCCCGTCCCGGCCGTGCTGGTCGAGCGGCGCGCCGCCCCCGGCAGCGCCGCCGCCGAGCTCGACGCCGTCGGCTCGGACCACCGGCACGGCGTCCTGCTCGCCCTGCGCCACCTGGCCGGGCTCGGCCACCGCACCGTGCTGCTGGCCGCCCGGAACGACACCTGGACGGCCCACGAGGTCCGGACCGGCTACGCCGAGGCCGTCCGGACGCTCGGTCTCGAAGCCCGGCCGCCCCTCGACCTGCACCACCCGGGCAGCAGCCCGCTCACCCCCACCGACCCCGAGTGGGTGGCCGACCAGCTCGCCATCGGCGCGCAGGAGGGCGTGCGCGCCGTCCTCGTCCACAACGACCGCGACGCCATCCAGCTCCCCCCGCTGCTCCGCGCCCGCGGCCTGCGCGTCCCCGAGGACATCGCGCTGGTCTCCTACGACGACGTGTTCGCGGCCCTCACCACTCCGCCGCTGACCGCCGTCGCCCCGCCCAAGCGCGCCGTCGGCGCCGTCGCCCTCGACCTGCTGCTGCGCCGGCTCGGCCCGGCCGACCTGCCGGCCCATCACATCGGGCTGCTCCCCACCCTCAAGGTCCGCGCCTCCTGCGGCGCCCTCACCCCGCAGGACTGACCCGGCAGGACCGACCCGGCAGATCTGACCCGGCAGGACCGCCCCGGGCGGCAACGCGCGTCCTCGGCCCCGTCCTCGGCACCGGCCTCGGCCCCGTCCTCGGCACCGGCCCCGCTCTCGGCCCCGCCCCCGGCACTGGCACCGGCGCGCACACGGGCGGGCGGCGGCGCCCCGCCCCGTCGGTCAGCGCCCGTCAACTCCCAGCCGCCGCCCCGCCGCCACCCCGTCAACCTCCCGCGCGCAGCCCCGCGAGCAGTGCCGCGCCCGCGCCCAGCAGCGGCGGGAGCGGGGCGGCGGCGGGGTGCCAGGGGGCCTCGTACTCCCAGGCGACCCAGGCCCCGGGCGGGAGCAGGCGCACGCAGTCCGCGACCGGCAGAACGCCCGCCCCGAGCGGGAGGGGGGTGAGGTCCCCGGCGCCGGCGATGTCCTTGACCTGGACGTGCCCGAGGTGCGGGGCGAGCGCGGCGTACGACTGCGCGGGCGTCTCGCCGGCGAGGTGGGTGTGCATGAGGTCCCAGAGCGCGCCGACCGCCGGGTGGGCCACCCGGTCCAGCAGGCGGGCGAGCCGGCGCCCGCCGCGGTGGGAGTCGTGGGTCTCGACCAGCACCCGGACCCCGAGCGCCTGCGCCTGCGCGGCCACCGCCGTCAGCCGGCGGACGGCCCGGGCGTCCGCCTCCCCCGGCGGTCCGTCGCCGCCGTGCGGGAACACCCGGACGGCGGGCGCACCGAGGTCGGCCGCCAGGCGCAGCGCGGTCCGCAGCCCGGCGAGCACCGGAGCGTCGTCGCCGGGTGCGGCCACGCCGACGTAGGAGGCGAGTGCGATCGGGGTGACTCCCGCCGCTCCGAGCGTGTGTACGGCGGCGCGCCGCTCGTCGGCGGTCATCGCCGGGTGGACGGTCTCGCCGTCGGCGCAGCGCAGTTCGAGTCCCTGCCAGCCGTGTTCGGCGGCCAGCCGGGCGGCCTCGGCGAGCGGGAGTCCGGGCACGCCGAGGGTGGAGTAGGCAAGTGGCACGACGGCTCCTCAGACGGGGCGGACGGCGGCGGAACGGGTGCCGAGCCGCGCCTCGTGCGCGGTACCGTCCGGCCAGCGCACGGTGATCCGGTGGCCGCCGTCCACCGCCTCGGCCCGGACGGCGAGGGACCCGAGCCCGGTGCCGCCCGCCCCCGGCCTCGCCTCCGCGCCGTCCGCCCCCGCCGCGCCGTCCGTCTCCGCCGCGCTGTCCGCCCCCGCCGTCCGGTCGGCGGCGAGCCGGCTCGCGCAGACGAACAGGGCGGGCCCGTCCCCGGTGGTGCCGGTCGCGAAGGGGACGGCGGCGCGCGGTCCGAAGGCCGTCCCGTCAGGCGCCTCGTCGACGCCGACCCGGTGGTAGCCGTGGACGGCCCTGAGCTCCGCGGCCAACGCGCCCGGCCGGCCCGGCCCGCCGTCGGCCCGGGCGCCGGCGAGCGGTCCTTCCGTGCTGCCGGCCACCTGCTCCCCGGCGACCGCCCAGCCGCTCTGCCGCACCTCGGTGCCGGGGGCGGCGCCCGTGACCAGGTGGGCCCGGACCTCCTCCGCGCCGTGGGCGAGGGTGAGCGAGGTGACGGTGACGCCGGGGAGTTCGCGTCCGTCGATCCGGGGCCGGTGCGCGGAGGCCGCCCATCCCGCGCCGACGCCCAGCGGCGTGATCGGGCCGCGCTCGCTCGCCCGACCGGCGGCCAGCAGCGCGAAGTGGTTGTCGGCCGTGCCGGTGACCGGCCCGGTGGCGGTCGAATGGGCGAAGCGCGCGTACAGCGGCTGGTCGGGCAGGACGCCGTCGGCCGGCTGGTCGTCGCTGCCGTGGTTGTGCAGCCGCACCACGCCGTCGGCGGCGGTGGACTGGACCAGCCAGCCGGGCCCGGGCAGCGGGACGACCGCGTCCGCGGTCTCGGCCGGGCCGGGCAGCTCGGTGTCGGTCCAGACCGGGTGGTCGGCGGGGAGCAGCAGTCCGAGGAAGCCCTTGCTCGCCCAGTACGGGGAGGCCGGGCCGGAGTACTCCTGGACCAGCGGCGGGTAGGCGCCGTACCAGCCGAGGGAGAGCAGGCCGTCCGGCCCGACGGCGCCGCGGTCGACGAAGTGGCGCAGCGCGCCGGAGGCGAGCCGGCGGGTCGCGCCGGGGAGCAGCGGGGTGTGGCCGGTGAGCGCGCCGGCCCAGAGCGGGGCGGCGGCGGCGAACCGGTAGGTGAGGGAGCGGCCCTGGTGGACGGGGGCGCCGTCGGCGCCGAAGAACCGGGTGTAGCCGTCGAGGTGGGCGGCGAGCCGGGCGCCGTAGCGGGCGGTGAGGTCGTGGTCGCCGGCGAGGTGGGCGTGCAGGACGGGGTAGAGGTGCAGGGCCCAGCCGTTGTAGTGGTCGAAGGCGCGGGGGCGGCCGTCGGTGTACCAGCCGTCGCCGGCGTACCACTGCTCGATCCGGTCGAGTCCGCGGTCGACGGCGGCGTCGGCGGCCTCGGTCTCGATGCCGGCCTCGGTCAGGAAGCCGCCGACGGTGAGGGGGAAGAGCCACCAGTTGTTGTCCACGGGGGCGCGGTGCAGGGCTTCGGCGAGCCAGCGACCGGCGCGTTCGCGGACGGAGGGGTCGAGACGGTCCCAGAGCCAGGGCCGGGTGAGCCGCAGCGCGGTGGCGATGGAGGCGGCTTCGACCATCGGCTGGGTGCGGTCGGCGATGACGCCCCAGGACCGGTCGTCGCCGTCGGCGAGGTCGCGTTCGGCGGTGGGGCGGCGGGTGCCGGTGTCGAGGCCCTCGGCGTAGCGCTCCAGCAGGCCGCCGGGGTCGGCGCCGCGGGCGCCGGCGACCCGGAGGGCGGCGAGCAGGAAGGTGCGGGCGTAGCCCTCCAGGCCGTCGGCGCGCCTGCCGGAGACGCCGGGGCGCGGTCCGGGCAGGTTGATCAGTGCCTGGCCGGGCCCGGCGTAGGGGCGGACGGCGGCGAGCAGGGCGTCGGCGACGGCCTCCCAGTGCGCCCTCGTCCACCCGGTGTACGGGCTGGTGCGGCGGTCCTCGGGCGGGAGCTGCATGGGGTGTCCTCCGTCGCTGGGTCGGCGGGCCGAATCTAGGAACTTCTCGATCGGGAGTCAATCCACCGGGTCGAATGACCACTAAATGAGTCATCGATCGTTATTCGATCGCCCGGAAGGATCGGCCCGGATGCGCCTCCACGCCATCAACTCACCAGATCAGCGAGCGTTTACGGGCCGCTCGACCGGATCGTCGAGACCGAATCGTTTCCGATCGTTCGATCCACACGCCTTGACTCTGATCGAATGCCAGCCCAGGATGGCGTCACCCCGCCCGGCCATCTCCCGGGTCCGTGGGCCCCCTCCGGCGTCTGCCATCCCCCATCCAGGAGCTGTGCCATGCCATCCCCCGCACGCCACCCCCGCAGAGCCCTCCGACTCACCGCCGCCGCCACCGCCGCCGCCCTGTCCGTGACCCTGCTCGCCGCCTGCGGCAGTGACGGGAAGCAGGACCAGGACGCCGAGGCCGGCGGCAAGGGCCGGCCCGTGACCATCACCTTCTGGGGCTGGGCCAAGGGCACCAAGGACGTCGTCGCCGCCTTCAACGCCTCGCACACCGACGTCCAGGTCACCTTCGAGGAGATCCCCTCCGGCGTCGCCGGCGGCTACGCGAAGATCGCGAACGCGGTGAAGGCCGGCAACGCCCCGGACGTCTTCAACACCGAGTACCAGCAACTGCCCGACTTCGTCAGCCAGGGTGCGGTCCAGGACATCACCCGCCTCGTCCCCGCCGCCCTGAAGGCGAAGTACCTCCCGCAGTCGGTCGAGCTGACCACGCTGGACGGCAAGAACTGGGCCCTGCCGCTGGACGCCGCCCCGCAGGCCTTCTACTACCGCAAGGACCTCTTCGACAAGGCCGGCCTCACCCCGCCGAAGACCTGGGACGAGTTCCGCGCCACCGCGCAGAAGCTGAAGGAGGCCCAGCCGGACACCCGGATCGCCACCTTCTTCCCCGACGACCCGAGCACCTTCGAGGCGTTCGCCTGGCAGGCGGGCGCGCACTGGTTCGGCACCTCCGGCGAGGCCTGGAAGGTGGACATCAACAGCGCCACGACCAAGCGGGTGGCCGACTACTGGCAGCAGCTGATGGCGGAGGACCTGGTCCGGGTCCAGCCGTCGTTCAGCCAGCAGTGGACGGCCTCCCTCCAGAAGGGCGAGACCGCCGGCTACCTCGGCGCCTCCTGGGGCGGCGGCGTGCTGAAGAGCACCCTGCCCGACGCCTCCGGCAAGTGGGCCGTCGCGCCCCTCCCGACCTGGGACGGCAACCCGGCCAGCGGCATGGTCGGCGGCACCACCTTCGCCGTCTCCAAGGACAGCAAGAAGACCAAGGCCGCCGTCGAGTTCGCCACCTGGGCCACCACCACCCCCGAGGGCATCAAGGCCCGGATCGCCTCCGGCACCTCGTCCTCCTTCCCCGCCTCGCCCGAGCTGGTGCCGGTCGCCAAGGCCGCCTTCAACACCGACTTCTACGGCGGCCAGGACATCTACACCCTGTTCGGCGACGCCGCCAAGTCCGTCAAACCGTCCTGGACGTGGGGCCCGACCATGGGCGCCACCAACACCTCGCTCAAGGACAGCTTCGCCAGGCTGACCGCCGGCGGCAGCCTCGCCCAGAGCGCCGACACCGCGCAGCAGGCCACCGTCGCCGAGCTGAAGAACCGCGGGCTCAAGGTCGCCCAGGGATGAGCGACACCACCCTCCGGGCGGCCACCCCCGGAATCCCCGAAGTGCCCGAAACCCCCCAAGCCCCCGGCCGGGCCGCCACCGTCAGGCGGCCCGGGCGGCACGGGGCGGCGGCGGTGCTGCTCACCCCGTTCCTGGCGCTGTTCACCGCCTGCACGCTGGTCCCGATCGGGTACGCCGTCTACCTGAGCCTGTTCACCGAGCACCGCTCGGGTCTGGGCTTCGGCGGCGCCGAGACGGTCTTCACCGGCCTCGGCAACTACGGCCGGGCGCTCGGCGACCACGCCTTCCGCGACGGCCTGCTGACCACCGCCGAGTACTGTCTGGTCTACATCCCGGTGATGATCGGCCTCTCGCTGGTGCTCGCCCTGCTGCTGGACTCGGCCCTGGCCCGCGGCCGCCGCTTCTTCCAGCTGGCGCTCTTCCTGCCGCACGCGGTGCCCGGGATCATCGCCGCGCTGATCTGGATGTACCTCTACACCCCCGGCATCAGCCCGGTGATCGGCGCCCTGGACGCCGTCGGCCCGAAGATCGACCTGCTCGGCCTCCCGCTCCCCGCCGTCGTCAACATCGCGGTCTGGGAGTGGACCGGCTACAACATGGTGATCTTCTACGCCGCCCTCCAGGCCGTGCCCCGCGAGGTGCTGGAGGCCGCCGTGGTCGACGGCGCCGGCCCGCTGCGGACCGCCCTCAGCATCAAGATCCCGCTGATCCGCGCCTCCGTCGTGATGGTCGGCCTGTTCACGATGATCGGCTCGCTCCAGCTCTTCACCGAACCGATGATCCTGCACGACGTCTCGCCCGGCGTGATCTCCACCTGGACGCCCAACATGTACGCCTACACCGCCGCCTTCGCGCGCGGCGACTACGGACTGGCGGCCGCCTCCTCGGTGCTGCTGGCGCTGTTCGCGGCTGCGCTCTCCTTCGTGATCACCCGCGTCACCGGCTCACGTGCCCCACGCCGGACGGAGTCCTCCCGATGAGCGTCCTCGCCCCCGCCCGCCGGCCGAAGCCGGCCCCCGCCGCCACGGCCCGGCCGCCCCGCCGTCCGTGGACGCTCTCCAGGGCCGCCGTCAACGGCGCGCTCGTCCTCGCCACCGCCTACACCCTGCTCCCGCTGGGCTGGCTCCTGACCGCCGCCGCCAAGAACACCGGCGACCTGCTCGGCGGCGCCACCCTCACCCCCTCCCGCTGGCACCTCGGCGACAACCTCCGCCAGCTCGCCACCACCGGCGACGGCATCTACTTCCGCTGGTACCTCAACTCCCTGCTCTACGCCGGGATCGGCGCCCTCCTCTGCGCCTTCGTCTGCATCGCCGCGGGCTACGCCTTCCACGTGTACGCCTTCCGCGGCAAGGAGAAGCTGTTCGGCCTGGTGCTGCTCGGCGTCCTGGTGCCGACCACCGCACTCGCCCTGCCGATGTACCTGCTCGCCTCGAAACTCGGCATCGTCAACAGCTTCTGGGCCGTGTTCATCCCCTCCCTGGTGAACCCCTTCGGCGTCTACCTGGCCCGGGTGTTCTGTGCCGGCTACGTGCCCGGCGAGGTCCTGGAGGCCTCCCGGATGGACGGCGCGGGCGAGCTGCGCACCTTCTGGTCGATCGGCCTGCGGATGGTGATGCCCGGGTACGTGACCGTCTTCCTCTTCCAGTTCACCGCGATCTGGAACAACTTCTTCCTGCCCCTGGTGATGCTCTCCGACAACCGGCTCTTCCCGGTCAGCCTCGGTCTCTTCACCTGGAACAGCCAGACCCACGCCTTCCCCGAGTACTACCCGCTGGTGGTGACCGGCGCACTGCTGGCCGTCGTCCCACTGGTCGTCGCCTTCGTCGTCCTCCAGCGCCACTGGAAGGCCGGCCTCACCGCGGGCGCCGTCAAGTGACCCACCGCCCCACCGAAGCCGAACGGGAGTTCCCCGTGCCCACCTCCGCACCCCTTCCCCCCGCGGCCCCGCCGCACGGCGCCGTACGGCACCGCCCCCGCGCGCTGCTCGCGATGGAGCCCGGCCTGGCCGGACGCCTCATCGACGCCGGCACGATGGCCCGGCTCACCGACCTCGCCGAGATCCAACCCGCCCTCGTGGTCGACGACTTCACCACCCCCGAGGCCGCCGCCGCACTGCGCGACGCGGAGGTGATCGTCAGCAGCTGGGGCTGCCCCCAGCTGGACGAGGCCGTCCTCGCCGCCGCGCCGAACCTGCGCGCCGTCATCCACGCCGCCGGCTCCGTCAAGCACCACGTCACCGACGCCTGCTGGGAACGCGGCATCGCCGTGACCTCCGCCGCCTGGGCCAACGCCCTGCCCGTCGCCGAGTTCACCGTCGCCGCCGTCCTCTTCTCCAACAAGCAGGTCCTCCGGCTCCGCGACGGTTACCGTGAACACCGGGCCGACTACCACAGGCAGGCCGCCTTCGACGGCATCGGCAACTACCGGCGCACGGTCGGCATCATCGGCGCCTCCCGGATCGGCCGCCGCGTCCTGGACCTGCTCCGGCCGTACGACCTCGATCTGCTGCTGCACGACCCGTACACCGCCGCCGACGAGGCCGCCGCCCTCGGCGCCCGGAGCGTCGGCCTGGACGAACTCTGCTCCACCGCCGACGTGGTGAGCATCCACGCACCCGAACTCCCCGAGACCAGGCACCTGATCGACGGCCGGCGGCTCGCCCTGATGCGCGACGGCGCCACCCTCGTCAACACCGCACGCGGCTCCCTCGTCGACCAGGACGCGCTCACCGCCGAACTGGTCGCCGGCCGCCTGGACGCCGTCCTCGACGTCACCAGCCCCGACGTCCTGCCCGCCGGCTCGCCGCTCTACGACCTGCCGAACGTCCTGCTCACCCCGCACGTCGCCGGCTCCCTCGGCGGCGAACTCCACCGGATGGCCGCGGCCGCCGCCGACGAACTCGCCCGCTACACCGAGGGCCTGCCCTTCGCGCACCCGGTGCGGCCGGAGGAGGTCCACCGCACCGCGTGACCGCGCCCGCCCGCAAACACCCTCCGACGCCCGACCGGTGACACCGCCGGTCACCCGCCCCGCGGACCACCGATCCCACCGATCGCCGATCCCACCGGCCCCTGGCCGCACCCCGGCGCCACCCGCCCTGCGGTGCGGCCAGGTTGACGGAGGCGGCACCGTACCCCCACGGTGCCGCCTTCCGTCGTTCGCCCGGACGGGCGTCAGTCCACGGCGGGGGCCAGGAGGGCGTCGGCGAGGGCCGTGCGGGCGTAGAGGACGAACCGCCCGGTGCGGTGGGCCGTGACCAGCCCCGCGTTCCGGAGCGCCGTCAGGTGCTGGGAGACCCCGGCGGCGGAGAGGCCCGAGTGCTCGGCGAGCCGGATGGTCGAGGACGGGGTGTCGAGCTCGGTCAGCAGCAACGCGCGGGAGCGGCCCAGGACGGCGGCGACCGCGTCGGTGGACGCGGTCGCCCGCGGCTCCCACAGATTGCCGATCCCCCGCGCCGGATAGGCCAGTTGGGGCGGCTCGGGCGCCACCGAACGGGTCAGCACGCACGGCCAGGCGAAGGCCGAGGGCACCAGGAGCAGCCCTGAGCCGGTCTGGTCACGGGTCAGCGCGCAGTGGCGGCGGACCAGGCGCAGCGTGCCGTCGTCCCACCGCACGGAGTCGTGCAGTTCGTTGAGGACGTGGGCCGAGCCGTGCTCGGCGACCTGCCGCGCCCGGTGGAACACGTCGGCTTCGAGGAGCCGGCGGATCCTCGCCCAGTAGGGCGCGAGGGCCAGCTCCCAGTAGACCTCGATCTCCGCGACGACCTTCTCCAGCCCCTCCGCCGGGGCCTCGTGCAGGGTCCTGAGCCGCGCCGACGGGCCGGTGTCGCGCTCGGCGGCGAGCTTCCCCAGGTCGGTGCGCACCTGCCCGGGCCCGGTGCGCCGGATCGTGTCCAGTTCGGTGCCGAGGGCGGGGAACGGGGTGGCGGGGGTGGGGTTGAGGAAGTCGGCGAGGTAGCCGCGGCCGGGGATGAGGTCGGCCAGCCAGCCGCGGTCGAGCCCGGCCCGGGCCAGCCGCGGCCGTACCTGCTCGGCCCAGCGCCGGTGCAGCGGCGGATCGGCCTCGTTCCGGAGCAGCCGGAAGCTGGTGACGACCTCCCACATCGGGGAGACGGCGAACCGGGTCTGCGCCAGGTCCGCCGCGGAGAAACTCAGTCCCGACTGCATGCCCCCGCCGCCCTTCCGCCGTCGTCCGCTGAACCCGGCCCGAGCCTAGTTGATCGCGCACCCGGCGGGCGCCGCCGCATGCGGAACGGCCCCGGGAGTCCCTGGAGAGGGAGTCCCGGGGCCGTCCCGGCCGATCGGCGTGCACCGTGGGCGTCGTGGTTGATCCCGCGGGCCCGCCCCACAGGCCGTCCCCGCGGGCCGCCGCCACGGGCCTCCGGGCCGGTCGGGCCCGCACCGCTCATGAGCGACGGTGCGGGCCCCGCTTCAGCGGGCCACCGCCGCCGGGGCCGCGCCGCACGGCTCGGTCAGGAGCCGGAGCAGGCGCGACACCTCCGCGGTGACCGCCGTCCGTCCGTCGCCGAGGTACACCCGGGTGTCGACCAGGCAGGAGTCGGCGGTGAGGCGGTGGCGGACGGCGGTGGTGAAGGCCTTGTTCAGGTGGGTCGCTATGTTGATCTTCGTCATGCCGTGGGCGACGGCCGCCGCCAAGGTCTCGTCGGCCACGCCGGAGGAGCCGTGCAGCACCAGCGGTACCGGGACGGCGGCCCGCAGGGCGCCGATCAGCTCCAGGTCCAGGACGGCGTCGCGGGTGAGCATGGCGTGCGAGGTGCCGACGGCCACGGCCAACGCGTCGACGCCGGTACGCCGGGTGAAGGCCGCGCCCTCGCCCGGGTCGGTCCGGACGCCGGGGGCGTGGACGCCGTCCTTGCCGCCGACCTCGCCCAGCTCCGCCTCCACCCAGACGCCCGCCTCGTGGCAGAACGCCACGACCTCGGCGGTGGCCCGCACGTTCTGCTCGTAGTCGAGCGCGGAGGCGTCGAACATCACCGAGGTGAAGCCGAGTTCGACCGCCTGACGGACCAGCGACCGGTCGGTCGCGTGGTCGAGGTGGACGGCCACCGGCACGCCGGCGGCCCGGGCCACGGCGAGCGTGGCGGCGCCGATCGGTGCCAGTCCGCCGTGGTAGCGCACGGCGTTCTCGCTGATCTGCAGGATCACCGGGGCGCCGACGCCCTCGGCTCCCGCGACGATCGCCTCGGCGTGCTCCAGCTGGATCACGTTGAACGCGCCGACGCCGTGGCCGCCGTCGCGGGCGGGGGCGACGATCTCGCCGGTTCCGGTCAGGGGCATGGTTCTCCTTGAGGGTGTGCCGGTTCGATCTCCCCGACCCGGACGAGGGTGAGCAGGCGGTCGTAGGCGCCGGCGTCGAAGCGGCCGGCCCGTGGCGCCAGGACGGTGGCGGCGGACAGGGCCACGGCCTGCCGGAGCCGGTCGGGCCAGGCGGTCCCGGTCGCCAGGCCGAGCGCGAGCGCGGCGACCGCCGAGTCGCCCGCGCCGGTCGGGTTGCCGGGGAGCGGGCCCGGCGGGCGGGCCCGCCAGCGGCCGTCGGCGGTGCAGGCGAGCAGCCCGTCCGGCCCGAGCGAGGCGACCACCGCCCCGGCGCCGGCGGCCCGGAGCAACTCGGCGCCCTCCAACGGGTCCTGGACGCCGGTCGCCGCCGCCAGCTCGTCGGTGTTCGGCTTGACCACGGCGGGGCCGGCCGGCAGGCCGTGCAGCAACGCCGGGCCGTCCGCGTCCAGCAGCGCCGGGACGCCGTGGGCGCCGGCCCGTTCGACCAGCAGCCGGTAGGCGTCGTCCGGCAGTCCGCGCGGCAGGCTGCCGGAGAGCACGGCCACGGCCGCGCCGGGCAGCAGGCGTTCGTAGTGCGCGAGGAAGTGCCGCCACTCCGCCGGGGAGACCACCGGGCCGGGCTCCAGGTAGACGGTGGTGTCGGTGTCCTCGGCGACGGCGACGGTGCAGCGGGTCTCGCCCGCCACCTCGACCAGTTCGTCGTGCAGTCCCGCCGCGGCGAGGTCCGCCCGCACCGCCCGGCCGGTCGCCCCGCCGGCCAGGCCGGTGACGACCGCGTCCTGGCCCAGCGCGGCCAGGACGCGCGCCACGTTGACGCCCTTGCCGCCGGCCTGCCGGGTGACCTCGCGCACCCGGTTGCTGCCGTGCCGGCGGACCTCGGGGAGCCGGTAGGTGACGTCGAGGGCGGTGTTGAGGGTGACGGTGAGGATCATCGTCCGCCGCCGTCCAGCAGGTCCTGCGCGAGCAGTGCCGCCCCCAGGCTCCCCGCGCGGTGGCCCAGTTCGGCGGCGACCAGCCGCGGCGCGGCGCGGAAGGTGAGGCGCTCGGCGACGGCCGTCCGCAGCGGGTTCAGGAACGGCTCGCCGGCCTCGGCGAGCCCCCCGCCGATGACGATGCGCTCGAAGTCGAGCAGGACGGTCAGCGCCGCCAGGCCGTCGGCCAGCGCGTCGACCGCCTCGGCCCGGACCTGCACCGCCGGACCGTCGCCCGCCTGGGCGCGGCACAGGACGTCCTTCGCGCTGACACCGGTCTCGCCGCCGGCCTCGGCGTACCGGCGGGCGACGGCGGAGGCGGAGGCCACGGTCTCCAGGCAGCCGCGGTTGCCGCAGGCGCACCGGTCCCCGCCGGGGCGGACGACCAGGTGGCCGAACTCCCCGGCGAACCCGTGGTCGCCGGCGAACGGGCGGCCGTCGATCACCAGCGCGGCGGCGATGCCGGTGCCGACCGGGACGAAGGCGAAGTTGCGGCAGTCGCGGCCGGCCCCGAGCCGGCTCTCCGCGATCCCGCCGGCCCGGACGTCGTGCCCGAAGGCCACCGGGAGGTCCAGGTGTTCGGCGAGCCACCGGCGCACGGGGGTGTCGCGCCAGCCGAGGTTGGCGGCGAGGACGGCGGTGCCCGCCTCCTCGTCCACGAGGCCGGGCACCACGACCCCGGCGGCCGCGGGCCCGCCGGCGGGGGGGGGGGCCCGGGGCCCGAGGTCGTGGGCGCCGCCGGGGGCGGTGTCGATGACGGCGGCCCGGGGCCGGGCGGCGCGGGGGTGGCCCCCCGCCGGGTGGGCGAGGCG
>NZ_JBHJUK010000179.1:0-15016 GCF_042266225.1 Kitasatospora sp. NPDC056181 | reverse complement strand
GCCCGGGTGCCCGCGGCCCGGACCGCGCCCCCCCCCCCCCCGCCCCCGCCCCGCACCCGCCCGGCCCCCCCCCGCCCCGGGGGGGGCCGGCCCTATCGCGTGCGGGCCGACGGCCGGTCACCCGAGCCCACGGCCCGGCGGGGCCGGGGGACGGCGGACCAGGAGAGCCGACGTCAGGGGCCCTGCGGGCGCTGTCAGTGCCCGCGAGTAGGTTTCTGGAACACAGCCCGCCGGTCCGGCGCGGCGGCCCCCCTCGTTGTGAAGGAGATGGTGTGTTGTCAGTCCGGGAGGAGTCGAGCACGGCACGCGTGATACCGCCCGCGCGGCCACGCAAACTCGCCAAGGTCCCGTTCGTCGAACTCGCCGACGGGCGCCTTCAGGGCGTGGTGTCCAGCGGCTCGGACATCGAGCGGGTCTACGTCTCGTCGGTTGCCGCCGGTGACTACGCGTTCGCGTGCAGCACCAACAACAACCGGCCCTGCGGCGGCGCCCGCGGCTCGTTCTGCAACCACATCGCGGCCCTGATCGGCGAGGCCGTGCTGCAGTACGGCGGCGAGCGCGTCGCCCGCTACCTGCGGGTCGAGCCGTCCCACGGGGAGGCGAGCACGCAGGGCATCACCTCCGCGATGACCGCCACCCGGCCGGCCAAGGCGGACGCCACCGCGGCGGCGCCGGTGTTCAGCCGGTTCCTGCGCCACCTCGCCTACCTCGAACTGACGCCCACCACCGACCCGCTCCCGGAACTCCACTGGTTCCCGACCACCAGGGCGGTGGCGTGATGCGTACGGACCTCCTCACCGAACCGGTCGACGGGCTGGACGAGGCCCTCGCGGCCGTGGACGCCTTCGACCGGGCGCTCGTCGGCGGCCTGCTCCGGCCGCAGCCCGCGCAGGCGACCGGCCTCGCCGGACTGGCCGACGCCGTCGCGGGATCGCCGCTGGCCGAACGGGTCGCCGAGGCGGCCGGCAAGGCCGCCGCCGGAGCCGCGAGCGAGGAGCACCTCGTCGCCCTCGCCGCCGCCCGCACCGCACTGCTCGGCTCCGTCCACGACGCGCTGACGGCCCGCCTCGACGAGGCGACCGGGCGGACGCCCGGCGACGTCGCCGCCCCGGTGACGGGCGAGCCGACGGCCCCCAACCTGCTCGCCGCCGCCCGCTCCTGGCTCGCCGACCTGGCGCGCGCCGGGTGGCAGGGCCTCGACCACGAGCTGGTCTCCGGCGCGGCGCCGGTCGTCTCCGCGATGCTGCCGGATCCGGCCCTGCGCCGCCTGGCGACGCTGCTGGACGGCTTCGCCGCCGAGCTGGCCGCCTCCTGCCCCGGCGCCACGCTGGAGCGGATCCCGCTGCGCCGCTGGGCCGACCTCTGGTCCCGCGCGATGCTGCTGACGCTGCCCGGTGCCGCCGGTGCACCGGCCGTCGCCACCGTGACCGGCCGGCTGCTGCCGCTCGGCGTCGACCTGCACGAGCACGCCACCGCCGCCCAGGCCCAGGTCCACGCGGTGTTCGAACCCGCCGACGGCGGCCCGGCCCGCCTGGTGCGCGCCGGCGTCGCGGTGCCCAAGCCGGACACCGTCGTCGGCGCCGGCGTCTGGCAGCTGCTCCGCCCCCACCTGTCGCTGCTGGCGGCCGCCGGTGAGGGCCTGGCGATGGAGCTCACCGGCATGCCGGTGACCGCCGAGGGCGACCTGCTCTGGAACGACGAGCACGCCCGGCCCGGCGCCGCCGCCGACGCCTTCGCCACCGCGCGCGTCGCGCTGGCCGGCGCAGCCGCCGCACCGACGGCGCCCCTGGACCGCCACCCGGCACGCATCGCCCTGCCGGTCTTCCTGGAGGGCTACACCGTCCAGCAGGACGGCGACGCCGTGGCGTTCGCCCTGGCCGGGCACCGGCTCACCGTCGACACCGACCGCATCCCGGCCGCCGGTCCGCTCACCGCCGAGGCCGTCGCGGCGTCGAGCGCCTGCATCGGCCTGCTGCGCTGGGACGCCGGGGCGTACCTGCTCCAGCCGCTCGCCGTCGAGACCGTCGTGAAGAAGAAGACCGTCGCCGTCCACGCCGGCGCCTGGGCCGGCGGCACCACCGACAAGACCGGCCTGAAGGCCGAGAAGGCCGCCACCGACGCGGTGACGGTGCTGCGGGAGCGAGCGGGAAGGCTCCTTCGCAAATGACGACCGACCACGCACCCGACCACGCACCCGACCCGGCGCCGGATCCGGCACCCGGGGTGGACGCGGACGAGAACCGCCGCCAGGTGCTGTACTGGCGGCTGCTCGCCCGGCTCTTCGACCACGAGGAGCAGCCGGCCCTGGAGTCGGCGAGCATGGCCGTCGTCGAGGCCATCGGCCTGCCGCCCGCCCTGCTGGACCCGCAGGCCTCCGTCGACGCCGTCGTCCAGCGCCACCCGGCGCTGGCCGAGGAGTTCGACGGCCTGATGGTGCCCGACGAGACCGCAGCGGACGGGGGTGAACGGGACGGCGCCGCCGAGGTACGCCGGGCCGCGCTCGTCTCGAAGGTGCTGCTCAACGTGTTCGGCACCGGCTCCGGCGCGGTGACCGCCGGCCAGCTGGCCCGCTGGCAGTCCGACGCGGGCTGGCTGGAGCGGGCGCTCGGCTGCAAGCCCGGCGAGCTGCGGGCCGGCCGCCCCGGCGGCACGACGGCCGGGCGCGGATCGGGCGGCGGCGGCACCACGCCCGACCTCTCCACGCTGATCCCCGCGATCGGCCCGGAGCTCGGCGCCATCGAGGCCGGCCTCGTCAAGCGGATGCGGCTGCGCGAGGTGCTCGCCGACCCGGCGCTCGCCGCACAGCTGACCCCGAGCATGTCGCTGATCGAGCAGCTGCTGCGCGACAAGGACAACCTCTCCGGCGTCGCCCTGGCCAACGCCAAGGCCCTGATCCGCCGCTTCGTGGACGAGGTCGCCGAGGTGCTGCGCACCCAGGTCGAGAAGTCCACGGTCGGCGCGCTGGACCGGTCCGTCCCGCCCAAGCGGGTGTTCCGCAACCTCGACCTCGACCGCACGATCTGGAAGAACCTCACCAACTGGAGCCCGGAGGAGGAGCGGCTCTACGTCGACCGCCTCTACTACCGCCACACCGCGCGGAAGACGACGCCGCAGCGGCTGATCGTGGTGGTGGACCAGTCCGGCTCGATGGTCGACTCCATGGTGAACTGCACCATCCTGGCCTCGATCTTCGCCGGTCTGCCCAAGGTGGACGTCCACCTGGTCGCCTACGACACCCAGGCGGTCGACCTCACCCCGTGGGTGCACGACCCCTTCGAGACGCTGCTGCGCACCAACCTCGGCGGCGGCACCGACGGCCGGGTCGCGATGGCACTGGCCCAGCCGAAGATCGCCGAACCGCGCAACACCGTCGTGGTCTGGATCTCCGACTTCTACGAGTGGCAGAGCGAGCAGCTCTTCGAGTCCATGGCCGCGATCCACCGCTCCGGGGCCAAGTTCATCCCGGTCGGCTCGGTGACCAGCTCCGGCCGCGCCAGCGTCAACCCGTGGTTCCGCGAACGCTTCAAGGACCAGGGCACCCCGGTGCTCTCCGGCCACATCCGCAAGCTCGTCCACGAGCTCAAGACCTTCCTCGCCTGAGGCGTGCCGATGCCGTCCCAGGCCCCTCCCGCACTCCCCCGGCCCACACCCAGAAAGGCCCCCCGCATGTCCGACCTGCTGCGCGCCCCCGCCGAGCTCAAGTACGCCGAGGAACTGGACTGGCTGGAGTCGATCGACGACAGCCCCAAGCCCTTCACCTGGCGGCTCTCCCCGAAGATGGTCCGCCTCTTCGTGCTGGGCTCCGAGCGCTCCGACGGCCTCGACCGGGAGATCCAGCAGAAGTGGTTCGGCGACCGCAGCATCGTCGAGCGCGCCATCGTCACCCTGGCCTCCGACCGGGGACTGCTGCTGATCGGCGACCCCGGCACCGGCAAGAGCTGGCTGGCCGAGCTGTTGGCCGCCGCCGTCTGCCGCAACTCCACCCTGGTCGTGCAGGGCACCGCCGGCACCACCGAGGACCACATCAAGTACTCGTGGAACGTGTCCATGGTGATCGCCAAGGGCCAGTCGCGGGAGTCGATGATCCCCTCGCCGATCATGACCGCGATGGAGTCCGGTTCGATCGGCCGCTTCGAGGAGCTGACCCGCTCCACCAGCGACGTCCAGGACGCGCTGATCTCCATCCTGTCCGAGAAGTACATCTCGGTGCCCGAGCTGGACAGCGACGGCATCGTCTTCGCCAAGCCCGGCTTCTCCGTCATCGCCACCGCCAACAGCCGCGACCGGGGCGTCAACGACCTGTCCTCGGCGCTCAAGCGGCGCTTCAACTTCGTCCGGATCCCGGTCGTGACGAACCGCAAGAGCGAGGCGGAGATCGTCCGCTTCCGCACCGAGGAGCTGCTGCGCCGTCACCAGATCGAGCTCGACGTGCCGCCGACGCTGCTGGACGTCCTGCTGCAGAGCTTCGGCGACCTGCGCGCCTCGGCCGCCGCGGCCGGCAGCGACGACGAGAAGCTGGAGTCGGCGCTCTCCACCGCCGAGCAGATCGGCGTGCTGGAGGACGCCATCCTGCACGGCAACTTCTTCGGCGAGCGCGCACTGACCGCCCGGACCCTGGCCTCCTCGCTGGTCGGCTCGCTGGCCCGGCGCGAGCCGGAGGACCTCGCCATCCTCAACAAGTACCTGCACGGCGTGGTCGAGCCGCGCAGCAAGGACGAGGGCGGGCCCTGGCCGGAGTTCCTGGAGGGCGGCCGCGACGCGATCGCCACGCTCTCTTGAGCGCCGTCGGGCCGACGGCCGTCTTCGACGCGCTGCGCGGCCAACTCCAGGAGGCCGCCGCCGCGTTCGCCGGCGGGCCGGACGCGCTGGAGGGCATCCTGCTCGGCCTGGTCGACGACGTCGACCGCGCGGTGCGCGAGCCGCTGGAGATCTTCCCGGTCTGCCACCACTCCCCCGCCTCGGCCGTGGCGATGGCGCGCCGGCTGCGCGAGAAGCAGCCCAAGGTGGTCTACCTGGAGCTCTGCGAGGACATGGCGCCGCTCCTGTCCGAGCTGCGCAACTGCCGGCTTCCGGTGGCGGTGCAGGCCTTCGCCACCGAGGTCGAGGGCTTCCCGGCCGACTGGTCGCCGCTGTCGGTGGTCGCGCCGATCACCGAGGCCTCGGCCGAGTACCAGGCCATCGCCTACGCGCTGGACACGCCGGGCGTCGAACTCGTCCTGGTCGACCGCTCCTCGGACCACGTCTTCCAGTGGGAGCCGCGCGACACCGGGGACTCCGGGCCCGCCGACCCCGACGCGCCCGCGGCCGAGGAGGAGGCCGCGCTGCACGGCGACGCGGTCGGCGTGGAGATCGGCGACCTGCGCCCGCGCTTCGCCGAGCTGGAGGAGCACCTGCTGCGCCACGGCAAGGTGCGGCACTGGTCGGAGTGGTGGCACCAGTACGTCGAGCTGCCGCTCGGCGACGCCGACCACGACACCTACCGGCAGGTCATGCTGCTGATCGGCAGCCTCTTCCGACGGCTGGCCCCCGGCGACGGACAGCGGGTCCGGGTGGACGAGGACCGCGAGCGCTACATGTGGACGCGGATGCGCGAGCACCTCGCCGCCACCGGCACCGACCCCGCGGACTGCCTCTACGTCTGCGGCGCGTTCCACGCGGCCAGCCGGGTCGCGGAGTTCGGCGTCGCGGGCAGCGACACCTTCGAGATCGGCCCGCGCACCGCCACCACCTGGCAGCACGGCCTGATCCCGTCCAGCCACGCGGCGATCGAGGCCCAGTTCGGGCTGGCCGCCGGCTCGGTGTCGATCGCCTCGACGCTCTGGACGAAGAACCTCAAGCGCACCGGTGTGCAGCCGTTCCGGCTGGCCGGGCAGACGGGCGCCCGGAAGCCCTCGCGTGCCCGGAAGGCCGCGGCCGTGGCGGCCCCCGGGCCGGACCTTCCGCCCGAGGACCGGCTCTCCGGCTTCCTGCGGCGGCCCCCGGTGCTCGACCGCCTGGACGAGGCCGAGCTGCTCGGCTGGTCGGTGGAGATCGTGCGCGCCGCCCGCCGCAACGGCTACCTCGCCTCCACCGCCGACGCCATCGCGGTGTTCGAGACGTCGATCCTGCTGGCCGGGATGCGCGACCGGGCGAAGCCCACGCCGTACGACTTCCAGGACGCGGCGGTCACCTGCATCGAGAAGGACACCGTGCCGGGCCGGCGCAACGTCGCCCGGCTGGTCGAGATCATGATGGGCGGCGACCGGATCGGCCAGGTCGGCTACGACGCGCTGCCGCCGCTGGCCCGCGACGTCCACGACCGGCTCGCACCGCTGGCCCTCAAGCTGGAGCAGCGCGGCGTGCAGCGGGCCCTGCTGGACATCGCCTCCCAGCCGGAACTGGAGCCCTGCTCCGACGTGTTGTGGATGCTGCGGTACCTGCTGCCGCAGGGCGCGGCCCGCCCGATCATGGGCGAGCGCAAGCTCGGCGAACGCCCGATCCAGGAGTCCTGGGACCTCGCGCTCGGCACCCACCAGCGCGCGCTGATCGAGCTCGGCTACGAGGGCGTCAGCATCGAGCAGGTCCTGGAGCAGCGCCTGCGGCGCACGGCGAACGCACCGCAGGCCACCGCGGCCGTCGTCCTGGAGGCCGTCGAGGACGCCACGCTCTACCTGCGCAGCCGCCGGCTCGCCCACGAGCTGGGGAGCCGCGCCCTGGAGGTGCTGGCCACCGAGCGCAGCGTCGACGGCGCGCCGGAGGTGCTGCGCCGGGTGCGGCGGCTGCTGGCGTTCTACCGGACCAGCGAGCCCGTCCTGCCCGGCTGGATCGAGTCCTTCGTCCGGACGGGGTACGCGCACTACTGCACCCTGCTGCCGACGGCGTTCGCCGACGAGGACGCGACGGTCCGTCAGGTCGCGGCGATGCTGGGCTTCCTGTTCAGCATGGAGGGCCTGGCGCTCTCGCTGGGGTGCGACCGGACGCAGCTGGAGCTGGCCGTCGCGCAGTCGCATCCGCAGGACCCGTCGAAGGTCGCGCTGCTGTGGGCGGCGCAGGTGCACCTGGGCGGGATGTCCCGCGCGGAGCTGCGGTCGCACTGCGACGAGCTGCTCGCCAACCCGCTGGTGCTGCCCGCCTATCCGCGCTACCTGAGCGGTCTGCTGCACGCGCTGGAGCCCGTACCCGGCCTGACCGACTTCGTCGTGGAGGCGGTGTCGAACGCCTTCGGGCGGCTGCCGGACGCGGTGCTGCTGCCGTGGCTGCCGACCCTGATCACCACCCTGCGCGCGGACGGCGCCGACCTGGCGCCGCTGCTGATCAGGGAGGCGGGGCGGATCTTCCCCGGCCGGCTGGCGGCGCTGGACGACTGGGTGCCGCCGTGGCGGGCGCAGCCGGAGCCGGCCGCCGCCGTCCCGGCCGGGCGGGCGTCGGCCGCTCGGGGCGTCGCGCTGCTGGCGGCGCACCCGGCGGCCTGCGACGCGGTGGCGTACCTGCTGGGCTGCGCCGGGGAGTGGGCGCCCGCCGGGCCGGCCCCGGCGGGAGCGGCGCTGCTGGGCCGCCACCCGGAGACGGCGCTGGCCCTGGAGGCGCTCCTGGCCTCCGCCTGACGGGCGATGCGTGGGCCGGCCGTGCCGGGGGCACTCCCCGGCGCGGCCGGCCCACGCCTTTTCGTTCCGGTGCGACGGCCCGGCGGGGGCGCCCCGTCCCGCGGGGCGCCGGGCGCCGGGCGGTGTCAGGACCCGGCGGGCACCGGGCGGACCAGCTCCTTGAGGACGTCCTCCATCGTGACCAGGCCGATCGCGGTGCCGTCGGGATCGACGGCCGCGGCGAGGTGCGTACCGGAGCGGCGCATCGCCGTGAGCACGTCGTCCAGCGGGGTGGACGCCGGGACGCGGGCGATCGGCCGCAGGACGCGTGCGGGGAACGGCCGGTCGCGGGCGTCGTCCTGCTCCAGTGCGTCCTTGATGTGCAGGTAGCCGGTCACCGTCCGGTCCGCGGAGAGGACGGGGAAGCGTGAGAACCCGGTCCGCGCGGCCAGCTGCTCCAGCTCCTCCGGCGTGGTGCCGGGGCCCGCGAAGACGATCCGCCCGCGGGGGGTCACCACCTCGGAGACCGGGCGGGAGCCCAGCTCCAGGGCGTCCTGGAGCAGTTCGGTGTCGCGCTCGCTCAGCAGCTCGGCGTCGGAGGAGTCCTTGACCATCCGGGCCAGCTCCTCCTCGCTGAACACCGAGGCGACCTCGTCCTTCGGCTCGACGCGCAGCATCCGCAGGATGCGGTTGGCGAACGCGTTGATCGAGAACACGAGCGGCCGCAGCGCCCGGGTCGCGGCCACCAGCGGCGGCACAAGCAGGTAGGCGGCCTTCTCCGGCGAGGCGAGGGCGATGTTCTTGGGGATCATCTCGCCGATCAGCATGTGCAGGTAGGTCGCGACGGCCAGCGCGAGGACGAACGAGACCGGGTGGATCAGCGCGTCCGGGACACCCGCGGCGTGGAAGGGCGGCTCCAGCAGGTGGGCGATGGCCGGCTCGGCGACCACGCCGAGCACCAGGGAGGAGACGGTGATGCCGAGTTGAGCCGTGGCCAGCATCGCCGAGACGTGCTCCAGGCCCCAGATGACGGTGCGGGCCCGGCGGTCGCCGGCCTCGGCACGCGGCTCGATCTGGCTGCGGCGCACCGAGATCAGTGCGAACTCGCCGCCGACGAAGAAGGCGTTGGTGACCAGCGTGAGCAGGCCGATCACGAGCTGGACGGCGGTCATCGGGTGCCCTCCCGGCGGCCGGTGGCCGTGCCGCCGTCGCCGTCCTCGTCGCCGTCCTCGGGGGCGGGAGCGGTGATGCGGACGCGCTCGGCAACGTGGTGGGCGACGGCGGTGACGTCCAGCGTCCAGCCGTCGACGTCCACGGTGTCCCCGGGCACCGGGATCCGGCCGAGCCGCTCCGCGATCAGCCCGGCCAGGGTCTCGTACGGACCCTCGGTGCCCGGCAGGCCGATCGCGTCGAGCTGGTCGGTGCGGGTGATGCCGTCGGCGTCCCAGCGGTGGCGGCCGTCCGGGCCCTCGCCGAGGTCGACCAGGTCGGCCGGCCCGGCCGGGTCGTGCTCGTCCACGACCTCGCCGACGACCTCCTCCACGATGTCCTCCAGGGTGGCGATCCCGGCGGTGCCGCCGTACTCGTCGATGACGACGGCCATCGTCTGCTCCCCGCGCAGCCGGTCCAGCAGGCGGTCGACGGTGAGGGTCTCGGGCACCAGCAGCGGCTCGGTCATGAGCTCCGACACGGGGTGCAGGTGGCGCTGGCCGGCGGGCACGGTCAGCGCGTCCTTGATGTGGACGGCGCCGACCACGTGGTCGAGGTTGTCCCGGTAGACGGGGAAGCGGGACAGGCCGGTGGCCCGGGTCAGGTTGGCGACGTCGGCGGCCGTGGCGTGCTCCTCCAGCGCCCGGACGTCGACCCGCGGGGTCATCACGTTCTCCGCCGTCAGCTCGCGCAGGTTCAGCGAGCGGACGAACAGCTCGGCGGTGTCGGGCTCCAGCGCCCCCGCACGGGCGGAGTGCCGGGCGAGCGCGACGAGCTCCTGCGGGGTACGGGCGGAGGCGAGGTGCTCGGCGGGCTCCAGGCCGAGCCTGCGCACCACCCGGTTGGCCGTGTTGTTGAGGTGCCCGATGAACGGGGAGAACGCGGCCGAGAACCAGTACTGCGGCCCGGCCACCGCCTTGGCCACCGCGAGCGGGCGGGAGATGGCCCAGTTCTTGGGCACCAGCTCGCCCGCCACCATCAGCACGACGGTCGACAGCAGCACGCCGAGGACGACGGAGAGGCTCGCGGCGGCGCCGTGCGGCAGGCCCACCGCCTCCAGCGGTCCGCGCAGCAGTGCGGCCACGGACGGCTGGGCGATCATGCCGATCACCAGGCTGGTGATGGTGATGCCCAGTTGGGCCCCGGACAGCTGGAACGTGAGGCGCCCGACCGCCTTCAGGACGGTCGCGGCGCCGCGCTCACCGCGCTCTGCGGCCCGCTCCACCGCGCCGCGCTCGACGGTGGTCAGCGAGAACTCGGCGGCGACGAACACCGCACAGGCGGCGGTGAGCACCAGCGCGAGGAGCAGCAGGAGGACTTCGGTCACCGTGCCACCCCCGCCCCGGCACGCGGACGGCCTGTCAGAGGGGGAACGGCACGGTGGGCACTGGGAGGCTCGTCCATCGCGGGGACCGCGACTCCTTCGCTTCGTCGAGGGTGGTCGGTGCGGCGGGCGGGCCCGGTCGGGGCACCGCAGCGCGCTCTACAGGAGTGTAAAGGGTTCGCAAATCAGCGCCGCGTAAGGACCTGCCCCGAGCCCTCCGGGCTCCCCGCACCGCGCCCGCACCCCGCACCCCGCACCCAGCGGGCCGCACCCAGCGGGCCGCACCCAGCGGGCCGACGAAGCCTCAGCCGATGAAGCCGAGTGCGCCCAGGGCGCCGACTCCGCCCAGGAGCATGAAGACGGGCATCAGGACCTTGATCTCGACCCGGCTGCCGGCCCGGAACCGCATGCCCTTCGGCGGCCCGACCGGGTACCAGAGCCGACGGCCGATCGGGATCGGCCACAGGACCGGGCAGCCGGAGACCGTCAGCGCGTCACCGATGCAGTGCACCAGCGCGCCGAGCACGATCGGCAGGCCCACCCAGAGGTACTCCTGGCCGGGCTCGGTGAACAGCCACCCGGACCCGTTGCCGGGCCGGTCGAGCACCTCGACCAGCATCCAGGCGCTGCACGCGCCCAGCAGCCAGACCAGCACGTCGCTGGAGACCCGGGCGTGCCGCCAGAGCAGTCCCTCGATGGCGAGCACCATGTGGACGAACAGCACCCCGAGCACGCCCCAGCGCCCGCCGTACACGCAGACCGCCGACGCCCCGGCGCCGCAGAGCACGGCCCAGGGCCATGTGTGCGTCAGCGTCCGGTGCCCGCCCGAGCGACGCGGGTCGCCCTTGCCCCGGGTCGCCTTGTAGACCGAGTACGAGAGCTTGTCGATCACCTCGCAGAGCATCCGGGAGACCGGCCCGAAGGCCCGCGATATCGTCGCCGCCTTGTGGTCCAGGTCGGGAGCCAGCGCCGCCCCGGCGCAGATCAGGGCTCCCGCGAGCAGCACCGGCCACGGCATCGGGTGGTCCCAGGCCGCAGCCGCGGCACCCACCCCCAGCCAGGCCGCCGCCCCGGAAAGCGCGTGTGCCGGTCCCATCATCGCGACAACCATCCCTCGGTCAGCTGCGGGCACACCACGTGCCCGGCGGTCCCGCAGCATATCGACAGATGATCTTGCGGCCCGAAAACCGGCACCCCCGCTCCACTCCGCCCGCCCCACTACGCCCGTGCCCTCTCGCGTGCGCCCTCCCGCGTGCCGCCCGTACCGCCCCCGGTGCCGTCGGAACGCCTTTGGCCGTCGGAACCCCTTTGAGTACGGGTACTCAGGCGCCGGCCCGGGCCGACCGCCTACGGTGACGGTAGGGAGCGGGACGGGGGAAGGGGCCGGAGTGTTCGACAAGGGGCTGGCGAAGGGCTGCCTGGGGGCGGTGGCGGGCCTGGTCGCCATCGTCCTCGCCGTCCTGGTCCTCAACATGGGCGTGTGGTGGTCCATCGGGCTCGACGACCCGTACGCGCCGAAGTCCGGTCCGGAGCGCGTGCGCCACACCTCGGCCCAGTTCCGGGAGCGCAGCGAGCAGGCCCTCCGCGACACGGTCGGCGGCCTCGGCCCGAACCTGGTGCTGAGCGACAGCGGCTACGACGTCCGGCAGTACGGGCCGCGTGCCAACGGCGTGCCGAGCAGGCTGTCCCACGTCGACCGGCAGCTCACCGCCCGCACCAGGATCCTCGCCTCCCACCGCGCGGAGCTGCGGGACGCCGTCGCCGCCGAATGGCGGGCGCACGGCTACAAGGAGAGCGGGTGGATCTGGACCCCCTCCGAGCCGGAGAAGGGCCCGGACTACAACTTCAGCGCCGAATCGCCCGACGGCATCGGGGTCTTCGTCCAGCTCGTGCCCGGCCCCGACCAGACGCTCGGCCTCACCGTGTCCGTCCGCGGCGACGGCGTCGAGTACGACCCGGACGCCGCCCGCCCCGTGGCCGCTCTCCAGCCGGACGTCGAGGACGCCCACTGGTCGCACTGAGCCCCCGGGCCACGGCCGGAGGGCCGGCCGGGCCGGCGCGGGCGTCGCCGCGACGCGGGCATGCGGGCCGGCCGTGCCGTGCGGTCGGCCCGCCGGCCCGTACACCCCGGCACTCAGCTCAGGGACTTCCCGGACTCCACGACGACCCCGTACAGGTCCGCGATCGTCGCCAGCGCGCTGTGGTGGATCTGGTCGGCGGTCAGCTCGTGGCCGCCCGACCGCAGCGGCCGGGTCGCGCAGGCGTCGGCGACGACCGTGGGCCGGTTCCCGCGCAGGAACGCGCCCGCCGTCGTGAACGTCACGCACATGTGCGTCATGAACCCGGCGAGGATCACGTCCGTGTTGCCGGCCGCGTCGACGTGCTTGCCCAGGTCGGTGTCGGCGAAGCCGTTCGGGACGTGCTTGACTACGACGGGCTCGCCCTCGATCGCGGCCACGCTCGGGTGGATCCGGCCGATCTCCGCCCGGATGTCGTACGGGGTGCCCTCGCCGCCGTCGTTGATGACGTGGATGACCTTCGCGCCGGCCGCCCGGGCCCTGGCCAGCAGCTCGGCCGCGGAGTCGAGCGCGGCCTGCCAGCCCTCCAGCTCCATCACGCCGCGGACGTAGGTGTTCTGGTAGTCGATCAGGATCAGGGTCGAGTCCGCGAGCGAGGCAGGCGTCTCGTCGAAGCCGTTGAGCTCGCGCAGGGTCGTGGTGGCCATGGGAATACCGCCTTGGGTCCGGTGCCGTGTCCTGCAGTTCACCCTCGGTGAGCTGCGCCGTCCAGAACGCTACGGCCGGCCGCTTGATGTCGGCAATGCCGTCTAACATGCAGATACCGACATCACCTTTGCCGACCAGCGGAGACCCGTGAACACCGTCAACCGGCTCATCGTCATCGTCCTGTTCGAGGGCGTCGACCTGCTCGACGTCACGGGACCGCCCGAGGTGTTCTCGTTCGTGCAGCGCGAGACGGACGACGCCACGGGCTATCAAGTCGTCCTCGCCGCCGAGACCCTGGACCCGGTCACCACCTCCGCCGGTGTGCGCGTCCTCCCCGACGTCACCTTCGACGAGGTGTCCACGCGGGCCGTCGACACCCTCCTGGTGCCCGGCGCGGTCGAGATCGACGACCGGCGCCGCGTCCGCCCGCTCACCGACCCCGCGGTGGTCGACCGGGTGAGGGCGCTCGCCGCCAGGAGCCGGCGGGTCGCCTCCGTCTGCGTCGGGGCGCACATCCTCGCCGCCGCCGGGCTGCTCGACGGCAGGCGCGCCACCACCCACTGGTCGACCGCGCAGCAACTCGCCGCCGATCACCCGGAGATCGAGGTCGACGCCGACCCGATCTTCATCCGCGACGGCGACGTGTGGACCGGCGCGGGAATCAGCGCCTGCCTCGACCTGTCGCTCGCCCTCGTCGCCGACGACTTCGGCGAGGCCACCGCGCTGCGCGTGGCCCGGCAGCTCGTGATGTACCTGAAGCGCCCGAGCGGGCAGAGCCAGTTCAGCGTCCCCCTCGAACCCGTGTCGACGACACGGCGCATCGAGGACCTCCGCCACCACATCACCCGCACCCTGGGCGAACGGCACACCGTCGCCGGCCTCGCCGCGTTCGCCCACGTCAGCGAGCGGCAGCTCACCCGGATCTTCAAGGCCGAACTCGGCATGACCCCGAGCGTCTACATCGAGTCGGCCCGCGTCGAAATGGCGCGCAACCAGCTCGAGTCCACCGACATGACCCTCGAACGCATCGCGTCCACCTGCGGGTTCGGCACCACGGACACGCTCATCCGGGCGTTCCGCCGCAGGCTCAACACGACACCGACGGAATACCGCCTCCGGTTCCGCTCCGGCCCCGCCTGAGAACGGGGGCCCGGAGCACGGGAATCACCGCGAGACAGTACACCGCACCGGTCCGCCCCCGGAATCCGGTCGGACACCGGCAGGACGCCGATCAGACGCTGATCTGACTCCGCACGGGCTCCGGTCGGACGCCGCACGGACGCCGCACGGACGCCGGTCGGACGCCGGTCAGATCGCCGCGCCGAGGCCGGGCGGCGGGGAGATCCCGAACCCGGACTCCAGGACCTCGACGATCTCGTCGGCACCGTCCAACTCCCGGACCGAGACCGCGCCTCCGGCCTCGGTGCGGGTCAGGGTCGCCCCTTCGAGCCGCAGGTGGGCGTCGGCGCGGGTGCCCTGGACGTAGATCCGCTTGAAGGGCGAGCGCGGGTGGGTCGCCACGTGCCAGTTGGACATCGCGATGTCGGGCGCGGGGACCGGGTCCAGGGTGAAGGCGGTCTGGTCCTCCCAGGCGTCGCCCGTCCTCGCCTGGAGCACCCACACGGGGGCGGGGCCGTCCGGCTCCTCGACGACCAGGCGGTGATGACGCCCGGCACCCTCGCGGACCTCCCCGGGCACCATCGGGAGTGGCTCCAACAGGGCGCCGATCGCCCCGAATCCGACGTCGGCGAGGTGGCGGCCGGACTCGCCGGGCACCCCGACGGCCAGCACCATGTGGGTCCGCGGCCGGATCTCCCCGGGGCGCGCACCGAGGCGGACACGGCCGGTGAGCCGGGTGACCTCGAACCCCAACTGCTCCAGCACGGCGGCGAGCAGGGTGTTGTGCTCGAAGCAGTAGCCGCCCCGGGACGACTCGACGAGCTTGGCCTGGAGGTCGGCGACGTCGAGCGAGGGCACCGAACCGACGACCACGTCGAGGTTCTCGAAGGGTATGCCGTGGACGTGGGCACGGTGCAGGGAACGGAGGGTGGCGAGGGTGGGCTCGGGCTCCCCGGCCCATCCGATGCGGGAGAAGTACTTTTCCAGATCAACAGTCATATGGTCACCGTACAAACAGCGCTGGGGATCCGACCACCGACTTCGGCCCCGGCGGGAGTGGTAGTTTGGTGATTTTT
>NZ_JBHJUK010000178.1:0-15094 GCF_042266225.1 Kitasatospora sp. NPDC056181 | reverse complement strand
CCGATCGGGATGTCCGTCCCCGCACCCAACCGCGAGAGCGTCACCGCCAACGCGGCCTGCAACACCATGAACAGCGTCGCCCCACGCTCCCGCGCGACCTTCAGCAGACCGCGGTGGAGCTCCGGGGAGATGTCCAGCGCGGCGGCGTGTCCCCGGTGGGTGGCGACGGCCGGCCGTTGCCGGTCTACCGGCAGCTCCAGCTCCTCCGGCGCCCCGTCCAGTGCCTCACGCCAGTACGCCACCTGTCGCGAGAGCAGGCTCTCCGGATCCCGCTCGTCGCCGAGCAACTCACGCTGCCAGAGCGTGTAGTCCGCGTACTGCACCGGCAGCGCCGACCATGCCGGTGCTGTGCCGCCCACCCGCGCCGCATACGCGGTGGAGAGGTCCCGGACCAACGGGTCGGTCGACCAGCCGTCGCCCGCGATGTGATGGATCGTCAGAACGAGGATGCTCGTCTGGTCGTCGTCCGTCGTGAACAGCGTTGCGCGGAGCGGGATTTCCGACGAGAGGTCGAAGGCGTAGGCGGATTCGCTGGACACGGCCGCGTCCAGCTCCTCCGGCGACACCGCCACGATCGCGAGCGCGAATCCGCTCTCCTCCGTGGGCAGGACATGCTGGTGGGGCTGCCCGTCGACGGCTGCGAACACGGTGCGCAGGGCCTCGTGCCGATCGACGACGTCCCGCAGGGCGGCGGCGAGTGCCGGGCGGTCCAGGCCTCCGGTCAGGCGCAGCGCCGTGGCCGCGGTGTAGGTCGCGCTCGGACCTTCCAACTCGCGGAGGAACCAGAGCCGTTGCTGCGCGTAGGAGAGCGGCGTGAACTCCGGGCGGGGCATCGGGACCAGGGCGGTGCGGGCCGCGTCGGCCTGTTCCAGGCAGGCCGCCAGACCTGCCGGGGAGGGGGCGTCGAAGAAGGCCTGGACGGGCAGTTCGATGTCCAGGACCAGGCGGATGCGGCTGATCAGCCGGATCGCCAGCAGCGAGTGGCCGCCGAGGGCGAAGAAGTCGTCGTCGACGGCGACGCTCTCCAGTCCGAGGACCTTCGCGAACTCGCCGCAGAGGATCTCCTCCTGTACCGAGGCCGGGCGGCGGCCGGCGGTACCGGAGACGGTGTGCGGCTGCTCGGGGGCGGGCAGCGCGGCCCGGTCCAGCTTGCCGTTCGCGGTCAGCGGGAGTGCGTCGAGCACGACCACCGCCGACGGCACCAGGTGCCCGGGGAGTTGCCCGGCGACGTGTACGAGTACGTGTTCGGCCAGCCTGGTGCGCTCGGCCGCAGCCGGGACGGCCCCGGAAGGCGCCGAAGGCCCGGAAGCCGCCGAAGGCGCCGAGGGCCCGGAAGCCTCGGAAGGCCCGGTAGCCGCCGAAGCCGCCCAAAGCCCGGCAGCCCCCGGGGCCGGGACGACGTAGGCGACCAGGCGCTTGTCGTCCGGGGTGGCCTCCCGGACCACGACGGCGGCCTGGGCCACCGACGGGAGGGCGGCCACCACGGCCTGCACCTCGGCCGGTTCGACCCGGTAGCCGCGGATCTTCACCTGGTCGTCGGTGCGCCCGAGGTGCACGAGGCGGCCGTCGGCGGTCCACCGCACGCGGTCGCCCGTGCGGTACATCCGCTCGCCCGCCGTGGAGAACGGGCAGGCCACGAACCGTTCCGCCGTCAGGTCGGACCGGCCCACGTAGCCGCGAGCCAGCTGCGCGCCGGCGACGTACAGCTCTCCGGGCGCTCCGGCCGGTACCGGGCCGAGCGCGTCGTCCAGCACGTAGACACGGGTATTGGCCACCGGTGTGCCGAGGGGCACGGCTCCGGTGGTGAGGGCTTCGCGATCGAGGCGGCCCGTCACCACGCCGATCGTCGTCTCGGTCGGCCCGTAGTGGTTGAACACGCCGCGGTCGCCGGCGGCTCCGAGCAGGCTCTCCACCAGTGCGGCCGGGGCCGCCTCGCCGCCCAGGGAGAGCGCGCCGGCCGGGATCAGGGCCGCCGGACCGGTGGCGGCGGCCAGCGCCGCGAGGTGCGAGGGCACCACCTTCACGTGGTCGATGCGGTGCTCGGCGAGGTAGGCCGACACCGCCACCGGATCGGTGACCGCCTCCTCCGGCAGGATGTGCAGTTCACCCCCGGTGGTGAGGCTCGCGAAGACGACGGTGTTGCCGAGGTCGGTCACGGTGGGCTGGAGCAGCGCGTAGCGGGCGCCCGGCGTGCCGAAGCCGACCCGTTCGGGGGCGGATGCGACGTAGTTGCGCAGGCCGCCGTGGGTGACCGCCACGCCCTTCGGCCGGCCGGTCGAGCCGGAGGTGTGGATGACGTAGGCCAGCCGGCCGTCCGGGTGGGACGCCTCCGGGGCGGTGCCGGGCTGTTCGGCGAGCTCGGCGAGCACCGCGGGGTCGTCCAGGGCGAGCGTCCGCACCGGGCGGGCGGATTCACGGACCTCACCGCCGGCACCGGCCCCACTGCCCGTGCCGACCCCACCGCCTGCATCGGCCCCACCGGCCGCACTGCCGGCGCCGGCCTCCCTGCCCGCACCAGCTGTGAGCAGCAGCTCGGCCCCACTGTCGGCGAGCAGGTGGGCGATCCGCTCGGCCGGGTACCCCGGGTCCAGCGGCTGGTACGCCGCCCCCGACTTCCAGACCCCCAGGATCGCGGTCACCGTCAGTACGCCGCGCGGCAGGCGGAGCCCCACCACCGATTCGGCGCCGACGCCGAGGCCGGCCAGGTGGTGCGCCAGCCGGTTGGCCCATGCATCGAGTTCGGCGTAGGTCACCGCCTCGCCGTCCGCCACGACGGCCACCGCGTCCGGGGTGCGGGCGGCCTGGGCGGCGAACAGCTCCGGCACGGTCGCGGCGTCGGTCGCGGCGGCGGTGTCGTTCCAGGTCTCCAGCAGCAGCTGCCGCTCGGCCCGGTCGAGCAGGCCGATGTCGGCGACGCGTGCGGTGGCGGGGGCCTCGGCGAGCCGGTCGAGCACGGTCCGGAACCGCCTGCTGACCTCCTCGGCGGCCGCGGGCCGGTGGCGGTCGGGGTTCATCTCGACGACGGTGCGCAGGCCCTCCTCCGCGGAGTCGCCGAGGACGTCGAGCTTCAGGCCCTCGGCCGGTCCGCTGGACAGCCCCACCCGGGTGACGGTGCAGTCGCCGAAGTGCAGGGGCTGCTCGCGCACCATGACGTCGACGATGAGGTCGTAGACCGGCGCGCCGCCGACCCGCCTGAGGTCCCGCACGATGTCGGGGTACTGGTAGCGCTGGTGGCGCAGCCCTTCGAACACGGCTTTCTGGGTCTGGCGGGCCAGGTCGGCGACCGGCATGCCGGGGCGGACCCGCAGCCGGATCGGCATGATGTTGGCGGTCATGCCGGGGATGCCGAGTTCGGACCTGTTGGTCCGGCCGTTGACGGAGACCCCGAGGACGATGTCCTGTGCTCCGGTGGCGCGGTGGTGGTACACGGCCGCGGCCGTGATCATGAGGCCGGCGAAGCTCGTCCGCAGCCGTTTGGCCACGGCCCGCAGGTCGGCGGTGCGGGCCGGGGTGACGCCGGCGCGGTGCAGCAGGGGGCGGGCGGCCGGGCGGCGGCCCTGGGCGGTGTCCGGGTCCGGGGTGTCGGCGAGGTCCGCGAGGGCGTCCAGCCAGTACTGGCGGTCGCGTTCGGGTGCCGGGGAGTTGCGGTAGGCGTGGTCGGCGTCGATCAGGACCGACAGCGGCCCGAGGGCGTCGCCGGCAAAGTCCCGGGCGGAGTCCCCGACGAGGTCCCCGGCAGAGTCCCGGGCGAGGTCCCGGGCGAGGTCCCCGGCAGAGTCCCGGGCGAGGTCCCCGGCGTGGCCTGCCCGGTCCGCGTCCGGCCGGCCCGCGTGACCCGCCGGACGGAGGCCCGCGTGACCCGCCGGGCGGAGGGCGGCGTACACCTGGGCGAGGCGGTCGGCGAACTGCGAGAGGCCGCTGCCGTCGAGGACGATGTGGTGGGCGCGCTGGTACCAGAGGACGTGGCCGGGCCCGAGGGTGAGGACGGCCTGGGCGGAGAGCCGTTCGCCGAGCAGGTCGACCGGGTGGTCGAGGTCGTCGCGCATCCACTGCTCGGCCGCCGCCCGCGGGTCGGGCTCGGCGCTGAGGTCGACGACGTGGATCGGGTGGTCCGCGGGATCGGCGACGTACTGGCGCGGGGTCTCGCCGTCCAGGCGCAGGCGCAGCCGGTACGTCTCGGCTTCGTCCAGGGTGCGGCGCAGGGCCCGCACGAAGAGGTCCACGTCGAGGTCGCCGTGGATCTCCGTGTACTCGCCGATGTTGTAGGCCGGGTTGCCGGGCGTCAGCTGCTGCGCGTACCAGACGCCGAGCTGGCCGGACATCAGGCCCCAGGAGCCCTGTGCGGACGCACCCATTTTCGCGTATCCCTCAATCGATCGACACGGACTGGAACATCGCGGACCGGGCGGTGTGCCCGGTGCCGCGGCCGGCGTCGGCGCGGTGGCCGGCCCTTCGGCGGACGGTGACCTCTCAGGACGCGGGGGGCGCGGCCGCGAGGTCGACGAGGTGGGCGGTGAGCGCGGCGACGGTGTCGACGTCCCAGATCAGGGTGGGTTCGACGGCGAGGCCGAGCTGGTCCTCGATCTCGCCGCTGAGTGCGAAGGCGTAGACCGACTCGAGTCCGTACTCGGCGAGCGAGACGTCCGGGTCGATCGACTCGGCCGGTATGTCGAGGAAGTGGGTGAGGCGGTCGGTCAGCCAGGACCGGATCTCCTCGGCGGTCGGGGCCGGGCGTGCGGCGTCGGGCGCGTCCGGTGTGCCGGTGCTCACGTTCGCGTCAGCGTTCGCATCAGCGTTCGCGTTCGCGTTCACGCCGGTGCTCGCGTTCGCGTCGGTCTTCGCGTTCATGGGGGCTCCACTCTGTGGGTGCGGTGGTCGTCCGGCGGTGGGGCGGGTCCTGTGCGTCCGCCTCCCCGCCCGGTTCCTCGTCCGGTCTCCGGTCCGGCTCCGGCCCGGCTCCGTCGTCCGATCTCCCGTCCGGGGACGAGGCCTCAGCCGGAGGAGGCGCGTCAGCCGGGGACGTGTCGTGCGCTCAGGTCGAAGAGCCGGCTCTCCCGGTAGCGCCGGACGGCGGTGTCGAACAGGTGCTGCTCCGCCTCCTCGCGCTCGGCCTCGGTGAGGACCGGCGGGCCGCCCAGGCGCCGGCAGAGCCGGTCGAGCACCCCGGGCAGCAGCGCGGCCGGGTGGCGGTCGCCGCCGGTGTGCCAGACGCCGAGGACGGCCGCGGCGGCGAGCAGCACCGTGTAGCGGTCGGCCAGCGCGAACGCGGCCGACGGGGCGCCGATGGTGGTGTCCTTGGGGCTGAGGGCCGCGCACTGCTCGCCCAGCCTGCCCAGCTCGTCGCGCAGGCGGTTCGCGAACCGGCCGGCCGGGGTGTCGGCGGGTGTGTCGCCGGCGATCCCGGCCAGCGCCCCGAGCACGCCGTCGCCGGGCGGGACGCCGGGGACGAGGTGGCCGAGGTCCAGGGGTGGCAGCGGCCCGCCGAGGTCGAAGAGAGACGGGTCGGCGGCCTGGCCGGCCGGCCAGGAGCGGCGGGCGAGCCGCGGGAGCTGGGGCAGCAGCGTCACCTGGCAGGCGGCCCGCGAGACGTGGGCGAAGGTGGCGGGGGCGATGTCGCGGGCGAGTTTCTGGAACATCGCGTACCGGCCCTCGCGCAGGTAGGACTGCGCGCCGAGCACCGAGCGCAGGTCCTCGAAGGCGTCGAGCACGATCCGTGAGGTGAGGTACTTCGCGGCCGGCGCGTAGACGCCCATCGATTCCGGGGCCAGGTGCAGGGCCCGGAGCACGACCGCGGAGAAGGCGTCGACGGCCAGCAGGTCGGCCTGGGCGCGGGCGAGGACGGCGCGTACGTAGGGCAGGTCGGCGGCGGCACCGCCGTACAGGCGCCGGTCGAGCGCGTATCCGACGGCGAGGCGCAGGGCGCTGTCCAGCGGTCCGACGATCACGGCCGGGAAGACCGACCGGGTGAGCTGGTAGGAGCGCAGGGCGATCTCCATGCCCTCGCCCGGGCGGCCGAGCAGCGCGTCGGCGGGGACCGGGCAGTCGGTGAAGCGGAGGCCGCCGAGCTGGACGCCGCGCATGCCGGAGCTGGGGAAGCGGGGCAGGTCGTGGATCCGGTCGGCGGGCAGTTCGTCGCGGGTGACGAGGAACTGGCTGTGGCTGCGGCTGCCAGCGGCCCGGCTGGTCCGGGCGAAGAGGACCATGGCGTCGGCGCGGCGCAGGTTGGTGACGATCTCCTTGCGTCCGGTCAGCAGCCAGCCGTCGTCGGTGCGGGCGGCGGAGCAGTCGGCGTGGGCGAAGTCGTTGCCGTGGTCGAGTTCGTGGAACGCGGCGGCGATCCGTCCGCCGGACAGCAGGATCGCGGCGGCCTGCTTGCGCTGTTCCGGGGTGCCGGCGGTCCAGACGTTGACGGAGGCCAGCAGGGAGCTGAACCCGTGGCCGAGGCCGAGGCTCGGGTCGCGCCGCCAGAGGGTGCGCTGGACGTCGGCGAGCCGGTCCGCGCGGGTGAGGCGGCCGCCGTACCCGGCGGGGACGAACTCGGCGTTCATGCTGTAGGCGTCGAGGAGCCGTTCGCCGTCGGCGGGCATCTCCCGGCGTTCGTCGGCGGCGAGCAGCGCGGCGTGGCCGACGGGGTTGGCGTCGTCGTGGGGGTCGCCGAGCAGGGCGTCCAGTTCTTCGGCGCTCATGCGGCCTCTCCTGCTCGCGGGGCCGGCGCGCCGAACGGGGTGACGGGGGCTCCGGTGGTGGCGGCGTCGGTGATGACGCGGGCGAGGGTCCCGTCGAGGTCCCCGTCGCCGGGTGCGGGGGCCGGGGCGGGGGTGCGCAGGAGCGCGGCGAGGCGTTCGCTCACTGCGCGCAGGGCCGCCCGGGCCCAGAGGCCGTCGGCCCAGAGCGGTTCCCCGGCGTGGTCGTGTTCGCCCGCCGTCCACAGGTGCAGGCAGGCGGCGCCGGCGAAGCAGAGCTCGTAGGCGGCGGCGAGTTCGTGGGCCGCCATCGGGGGCCGGGCCGCGGGGCGCAGGGCGGCCATCCGAGTGTGCAGCAGTTCGGTGAGGCCGCTCAGTGCGACGGCGTGTTCGGCGAGCCCGCTCGGGGTGGGCCGGGTCCGGAGCGCGGCGGCGAGGGCGGGCAGGGACTGCACGACGGAGCTGCCGCGGCGCGACGCCAGGGTGAGGGCGTCGTACTCCAGGGGCCCGGGCGGGCGGCCGGCCGCGGCGGCCTCGGCGAGGCCCGCGGTGTCGGCGGCGCCGGTGGCGTGGCCCCGGACCAGTGCGGGGAACTGCTGGACGAGGGCGGCGCGGTTGACCGGGGTGCTGCCGTCGAACACGGCGACGATCTGGTGGTCGCGCGCCACCTTCTGGAAGCCGCCGTACTCGGGGACGTCGGTCAGGAAGGAGCGGGCGCCGAGGAGTTCGGCGAGTTCGCCGAGGACCGAGTCGACGAGGGTGGGGGCGAGTGCCTTGACCGTGGCGGCGGTGACGCCGAGTTCGCCGGTCAGGCTGTGGATCGACCGGGCGGCGAGCAGCGCGGCGGCTTCGGTGGCGGCGAGCAGCGCCGCGCAGCGGGCCAGGATCGAGGCGGGGTGGGGGCGTTCGGCGAGCGGGCGCTTCTGGATGACCCGGGTGGCGGTGAAGCGTGCGGCCAGGCGCAGCCCGTGTTCGCCGGCGCCGAGGGAGAGCGCCGCGCACATGGTGCGGGTGAGCTGGAGGCCGCGCAGGACGGTTTCGACGCCGGTGCCCTCCGGGCCGAGCAGGGCCTGCCGGGGCAGTGTCGCTCCGTCGAAGCCGATGCCGGAGATGTCGATGCCGCGGATGCCGTGGGTGTGCGCCTTGGGCAGGTGCCGCCAGGTGCCGGGCGCCAGGGTGGCCTTGTCGACGACGAGGAGGCTGTGGCCGCGCGGGGAGCCGGCGGGGCCGGTGCGGGCGAGCAGGGTGAGCAGGCCGGCGCGGGTGGCGTTGTTGATCGGCCACTTGGTGCCGTCGAGGCGGTAGCCGTCGGGGTGGGCGGTGGCGGTGAGCTCGTTGTTGAGCAGGTCGGCGCCGTGGTCGGGCTCGGTGAGGGCCCAGGCCACCGGGGTGCCGTCGAGGACGGCGGCCGCGGTGGCGCGGGTCTGCTCGGGGCTGCCGGCGATCCAGACGCAGACCGCGCCCAGGTAGGTCTTGGCGTGGGCCACGGTGGCGCTGAGGTCGCGGCGGGCCACGGTCCGCCACAGGTACAGGAGTTCCTCGTGGTCGTCGAGGGCGCCGCCGTGGCGGGTGGGCACGTAGTGGGCGGGCAGGCCGAACGTGTCGAGGGCGGCGCAGAGTTCGGCGGGGAACTCCTCGGCCTCGTCGAGCCGGGCGGTGCGGCGGGCCGACTCTGCGGGGTCGCCGAGGGCCCGGTCGAGGGCCTGGTCGAGGGCCGCGGCGGCGGCCCGGGCGCGGGAGGCCGGTGGCCCGGTGCCGGTGCGGGTGGGCGTCACGGGGTGCCGCCCCCCGCGGTCAGCCGCCGTACGGCGGGCTCCAGTTCGGCGTGGAGGGCCTCGACCGCGCCGGCGAGGAAGCGCTCGCGCATGGCGGCGCGCTGGATCTTGCCGCTGGTGGTGCGGTGGACGGTGCCGCGGCGCACCAGCAGGACGTTGCGGGCCGGGACGCCGAAGGTGGTGGCGAGGCGGCGGGCGACGGCCGTGGCGGCGGCGGGCAGTTCCTCGGCCGGGAGGGTCGGGCTGACCTCGTGCACGAGCACGATCCGTTCGTCGGGTGCGTCGACGCCGAAGGCGGCGCCGACGAATCCGTCCAGTCCGGGGTGGGCGGCGCGCGCCTCGTGCTCCAGGTCGTGCGGGTAGAGGTTGCGGCCGTGGACGATCATCACCTCCTTGAGCCTTCCGGTGATGAACAGTTCGCCGTCCACCAGGGCGCCGAGGTCGCCGGTGCGCAGCCAGCCGGGTTCGGTGGCGGCCGCGCCGGCGGGGCGGGCGTCGAAGGTGCGGGCGGTGAGCTCGGGCTTGTTCCAGTAGCCGCGGCCGACGCTGTCGCCGCGCAGCCAGACCTCGCCGACGGAGCCGGCGGGCAGGGTGTGCAGGGTCCTCGGGTCGACGATGCGGGTCTCGAAGGCCTCGGGGCGTCCGACGCCGACGATCTCCTTGCCGTTGCCGTCGGTGGCGGCGACCAGCTCGGGGTGGTCGGCGTCGGCGAGGCGGTGCGGGTCGACGACCAGGACGGTCTGCTGGTGCGGGATGGGGGTGCCCGACGCGTAGACGGTGACCTCCGCCATTCCGTACCCGGAGGTGAGTGCCTCGGGCCGCAGGCCGATGTGGGCGAACCGTTTGGCGAATGCGGCCATGGTGGGGGCGTGGATGGGTTCGGAGCCGTTGCAGAGGAAACGCAGCGGCGATATGTCGACGCCTTCGAGTTGTTCGTCCGCGATGAGCCGGACGGCGAGGCCGTAGGCGAAATTGGGGGCGGAGGTCGCGGTGGTCCGGAATTCGTTCATCATGCGGAACCATTCGACCGGCCGCCGGGCGAAGTTCGCCGGCGGCATCAGCACGGTGGATCCGCCGTAGACGAGTGCGCAGCTGAGCTGGCAGAAGAGGCCGAAATCGTGGTGCAGCGGCATCCAGCTGCCGAACGAGTCGTCGCCGCCGAGGCCCATGACGGAATGCAGGGCCTGCAGGTTGGCCTGGATGTTCCCGTGGGCGAGCATCACGCCCTTCGGGGTGCCGGTGGATCCCGAGCTGTACTGGATGACGGCGAGGGTGTCCCGGTCGGCGTGGCGGCCGCGGGGCGGCGGTTCGGGTGCCTCGCCGGGCCCGGCGGGTGCGGCCTCCCGGACGGGGACGTGGCCCAGGCCCTGCGCGTGGAAGCGCTCGGTGAGGGTGTCCCGGTCCCCGTCGGTGGTGAACACCAGGCCGGGTGCGCAGTCCGCGGCGATGGCGGCGACGCGCTGGGCGGCACTGGAGGAGCCGGTCGCCGGCGGGGCGGGCACGGCGGTCACCCCGGCCATCAGGCAGGCGAGGTAGAGCTCGACGAACTCGGTGCCCGTGGGCAGCGCGATGAGCACGCGGTCACCGGGGGCCAGCCGCTGCGCCAGGTCGGCCGCGCGCAGGGCGGCCCGGCGGGCGAGCTCCGCGTAGCTGAGGCTCTCGTGCTCGGCGTCGGCGGAGCTGCGGTAGATGGTGAGCGCGGTCTTGTCCGGGTGCTGGGCGACGCGCGCGGCGAAGGCGTCCCCCAGGTTCCGGTAGCCGGTCAGCTCGAAGGCCATTGGTGTCCCCCTAGGCGCTGCGTCGGTCACGGCGGTTCGCGGCGGGCGGTGCTACCTCTTGTCGTTCTCCGTCGCCGCGATGAGGCTCTTCGGGCGGAGGTCGGTCCACGACTTCTCGACGTGGTCGAGGCATTCCTGGCGGCCGGCCTCTCCGAAGACCTTCTCCCAGCCGTCGGGAATTCCGGCGAAGGCGGGCCACAGCGAATGCTGGCCCTCGTCGTTGACCAGGACAAGGTAGGAGGCGTCGGGGTCGTCGAACGGGTTGGCCACCACTGCGCCCTTTCTCGGGGAGAGGAGTACGAATGGGCCCCGGCGTCGGTGTTTCGGCGACGGCTGTCGCGTCGCCGGACCGGTATTCCTGGAAGCCGCAGACCACTATGCCCCACCCCCGACCCCGGTGCGGGTGTTCAACCCGGTGCGGGTGGGCGGCGCGGGTGTTCAACCATCGCGGCGCGCCACTTGAACAGGCGTCGGCCGCGGAAGGGGCCGGTTTTCGGGCCCGTGCTGCGCCCCCGGCGCAACGGGGGATTGCCGGGGGCGCAGTGGTTCTCACGGTAGGCGGTGGCGCGGGGCGGTCGCGTCATCCCGCCGGACGAGCGGGGGGCCGGTGTCCTCCGTCGCAGGGATGCCGTCGGACGGCCGGGGGCGGGCGGGCCGCGGGTGCGGGGGCCGGGTGCGGGGGCCGGGCTCCGGGGTGGCGCGGGCCCGGGGCGGGGCTGCCGCGGGCCAGCCGGGGGCGGGCAGGCGGGCGGGGTCCGGCCGGTTGACTGATCGCGTGGGGGTGGGGACAATCCGCCGTCGCCGCGGACGTCGCGGGGTGCGGCGGGGGCGGAGCGGTGTCATCCCTGCGACGCCATCCGGGCGGCTGAGGGCGGCCGTTCTCCTCGCTCGTGCGGATGCCGCGGCAACCGTCCGCCCGGGGGACGATTTTGCCGGGCCGTTTCGAGCAGGATGGTTGGCAGCCGCCCCTGCACGGCGTCACCCCTCGCGGTGCCACGGGCGTCCGTCCGGCGTTCGGCCCCCCAGCAGGACAGGAGCACCCGTGAGCACGACGACCGCATCCGCCCCGTCCACCGGCCTCGTGGCCGCCCGCGCCACCGGCCTGGGAAAGGTGTACGCCGACGGCGGGAGGCGGGTGGTGGCGTTGGAGGACGTCGACGTGGTCTTCCGGCGGGGCGAGTTCACGGCGGTCATGGGGCCCTCCGGTTCGGGGAAGTCGACGCTGTTGCACTGCATGGCGGGGCTGGACTCCGTTTCCAGCGGCTCGGCCGCGATCGGTGGGGTGGAGCTGGCGGGTCTGAGCGACCGGCAGCTGACCCGGCTGCGCCGGGAGCGGATCGGCTTCGTCTTCCAGGCGTTCAACCTGTTCCCGGCTCTGACGGCGCTGGAGAACATCACGCTGCCGATGGACATCGCCGGGCGCCCGGTGGACATGGACTGGCTGGCCGTGGTCGTCCACGCGGTCGGCCTGGCAGGGAGTCTGACGCACCGTCCGGCGCAGCTGTCGGGCGGCCGGCAGCAGCGGGTCGCCTGCGCCCGCGCGCTGGCGGGCAGGCCGGACATCGTCTTCGCGGACGAGCCGACGGGGAGCCTGGACTCGCGGGCCGGCGCCGGGATCCTGTCCTTCCTCCGCGACAGCGTGCGCGAACTCGGGCAGACCGTCGTCATGGTGACCCACGACCCGGTCGCCGCCGGTTACGCCGGCCGGGTGCTGTTCCTCGCCGACGGCCGGATAGTCGACGAGCTCGTCCGGCCGACCGCCGGGGCCGTCCTGGACCGCACGTACCGCCTGGAAGCCAAGGGCGCCACGAGCTGACACTCCGCCAGCAGCACGTCAGACCCGACCACTTGGACTGATCACATGTATCGCACCGCACTGCGCAACGTCCTCGCCCACAAGGGCCGCCTGTTGATGACCGCGCTGGCCGTCATGCTCGGCACCGCCTTCGTGGCCGGGACCATGGTCTTCTCCGACACCATCAGCCGGGCCGCGAAGAACAGTTACTCCCGGAGCTACACCGACGTGTCGGTGATGGTGACCGACAAGGCGGCGACCGCCAGTACCGAGTGGAAGGGCGCGAAGGGCGGCGAGGGGCTGACCGACGCCACGCTGGCGGCGGTCTCCGGTCTGCCGGGGACGGCGAAGGCGCGGCCGGTGATCAGCGCCTTCGCCGGTGTCGCCGACAAGAAGGGCGACCTGATCGGCCCGTCGTGGAGTGCCAGGGCGGTGAACTTCGTCCCGAACGGCTCCGGCGTGGACGCGCGCTACCCGATGGCCGAGGGCCGTGGCCCGCGCGGCCAGGGGGAGATCGCGCTCGACCGGGAGACCGCGCGCAGGGGCGGCTACCACGTCGGCGACAGGGTGCGGATCGCCACCAACGGCCCCGCCGTCGACGCCGTGCTGACGGGGGTGTTCACCACCGACGACCCGATGGTGTCCTCGGGCAGCAGCCTGACCGTGCTGGCCACCCCGGAGGCGCAGCGGATGCTGCTGTCCCCCGGGCGCTACAGCAGCATCGAGGTGACGGCCAAGGCCGGTGTCTCCGAGGCGGCGCTCAAGGAGCAGGTCGCGCCGCTCGTGCCCGGCGGGAGCAGGTTCCGGGTCGACACCGCCCGCCAGCTGCGGGACGAGCAGGCCACCCTGGTCGCGGCCCGGACCCGCAGCCTGGAGGCGGTGCTGCTGACCTTCGCCGGGGTGTCGCTGTTCGTCGGCGTCTTCATCATCGCCAACACCTTCACCATGCTGGTCGCCCAGCGCACCAGGGAGTTGGGGCTGTTGCGGGCGATCGGCGCGGACCGGTCGCAGGTCACCAGGTCGGTGCTGGTCGAGGCGTTGGTGATCGGTCTGAGTGCCTCCGCGGCCGGCCTGCTGGCCGGTGTCGGCATCGGCCTGGCCATGAAGACGGGCCTGAAGTCGCTGAGCAAGGGCGTGCCCGGCGGTCCGCTGGTGGTGACGCCGACCACGGTCGGCGCGGCGCTGGCGGTGGGGGCGGTGGTCACCGTGCTGTCCGCCGTCGTGCCCGCGGTGCGGGCCTCGCGGATCGCCCCGATCGCCGCGCTCAGCAGCGGTGACCAGCCGCCGGCGGTGAAGAGCCTGCTGGTGCGCAACGTCGTCGGCTCGGTGGCCGCCGCCGGCGGTGTGGCGCTGATCGCGATGAGCGCCGTCTGGGAGGGTCCGTCCGCGCGCACCGCGATCGAGGCCGGCGCGGTGCTGGCCAGCGTGGGCATCCTGGTCCTGCTGCCCCTGCTGTCGCGCCCGGTGGTCGCCCTGGTCGGCCCGCTGCTGTCCAGGCTGTTCGGCACGCCCGGCCGCCTCGCCCGGCTGAACGCGGTGCGCAACCCGCGCCGCACCGGTGCCACGGCCGGTGCGCTCGCCATCGGGCTGACCCTGGTGACGACGATGACGGTGATCGGCACGTCGGTGACGGACGCGGTGGCCCGGACGGTCGACGGCGGCATCAGGGCCGACTACGCCGTGGTCATGGCCAACGGTCACGGCCTCTCCCCGAAGATCGCGGAGGCGGTCGCCAAGGCCCCGGGGGTGACGGCCGCCAGTGCGGTCACCACCGTGGACCTGAAGGTGGACGGCACGACCCGCACGTTCGAGGGCCTGGACGCGGACGGCGCCGGGCAGCTGGTCAACCTGTCGATGACCGCCGGCTCGGCCGACGCGCTGAAGCAGGGCCAGGCCCTGGTCGACTCCGACCTCGCCGCCGACGGTCACCTGGGGGCGGGCTCGACGATGACGGTCAGGCGCCCGGACGGCTCCACCGCCACCCTGACCGTGGGCGGTGTGTTCCGCGCGAACCAGATGCTCTCCCCGGTCCTGCTCTCCAATGCGGCACTCGCCGGTTTCGAGCCGAACCCGTACGTCAGCCAGACCCTCGTCAAGGGGGCCGCCGGGGCCACGCCCGCCCTCAAGCAGGCCATCAAGGACGCCACCGGGAGCAACCCGGTGATCGAGATCAGGGACAGGCAGGGCATGCAGGACGAGTTCAGCCACACCATCACCTCGACGCTGAGCCTGCTGTACGCGCTGCTGGCGATGTCGGTGCTGGTCGCCGTGCTCGGGGTGGTCAACACCATGGCGATGTCGGTGTTCGAGCGCAAGCGGGAGATCGGCCTGCTGCGCGCGATCGGCCTGGACCGGCGCGGCATCAAGCGGATGGTGCGGCTGGAGTCGGCGCTCATCTCGGTGCTGGGCGCGGTGGTCGGCATGGTCCTCGGCAGCTATCTGGCCTGGGCCGCCGTCAACACCCTGGAGGTCGAGCTGGCGAACATCACCACGGTGATCCCCTACGGCCGGATGTCCCTCTTCCTGGTCCTGACCGGGGTGGTCGGTGTGCTCGCCGCGGCGTGGCCGGCCCGCCAGGCCGCCCGGCTGGACATCCTCGACAGCATCCAGACGGCCTGATCCCCCGCCCGTGGCCGCTGCCCTCCGGTGCCGCCCGGGCGGCGCGGACCACGGCCCACCGGCGGGCGACCCGGTTCGCCCGCCCGCCCGAACGCTCATCAGACATGCGTCAACCACGGCACATCACGCCGCTTCCGTGCTCCGCCCGCCGGTGGAGCACGGGACGGCCGGACCCAGGAGGTACCCCGTGACAACGGCACCCACATCCGTCCATGCTTCCCCGAACCCGGGCGGCCCCGTCGCGAGCGCCGCCTCGGCGCGTCAGGTGACCAAGGCCTACGGCACCGGCGAGACCAGGGTCACCGCGCTGGACGCGGTGGACGTGGACATCCAGCGCGGCCGCTTCACAGCGATCATGGGCCCCTCGGGCTCCGGCAAGTCGACCCTGATGCACTGCCTGGCCGGCCTGGACACCGTCACCGAGGGCCGGATCTGGATCGGCGA